>JBBQKE010000050.1:0-8600 GCA_038326585.1 Actinomycetales bacterium
CGCCGGCTCCGGCGATGATGACGCGGATGCCCCTGCCCGCGGCCGCGCGCCCGTACGCGATCATCGCGTCAGGAGTGCGGTGGGCGCTCAGCACCTCGACCTCGTGGCTGATGCCGAGCTCGTCGAGGGCCTCGGCGGCGCGCTGCATGACCGACCAGTCGGAGTCGGAGCCCATCACGACCGCGACGAGGGGAGAATTCATTCCTTCAGGGTAGGCGCGGGGGCGGTGCGGAGGGCGGCGGCGCGCCTAGGGGTGGGTCTGCGGGTGGGTCTGCGGTGGGTGTGCGGTGGGTGTGCGGTGGGTGTGCGGGTCGTTCTGCGTGCTGGTGAGTCGCCGCCCCTCCTCCACAATCACGCGGGCCAACCACTTATCCCAAGATTGCTGTCAGCCTCTAGAACATATGTTCGATTATTGGAAGAATTGCCGCATGGCTCGCACTCTCCTCGACTCTCTCGACGCAGCGCTTCACGCGTTGCGTGAGAGCGCTGACGACGTCGTCGAGCTGCTCACTGACGAAGCACTGCTCGACGTTCTCGATCGCGCGGCCACCGTGCGCCGCTTGGTCGATGCTCGCTCTGCCGTTCTCGCGGGCGAAGTCGCACGGCGCTCGACACCGCAGCTCGCCCACGGTGGGCTCGCTCAACGGCGCGGGCATCGCACTGCCGAAGAACTGGTGCGGGTGACGACCGGTTCGTCGCGGCACGATGCCCGCATCGCGGTGCGCGCGGGGTCGATGCTCGCCGACACCTCGCTAGCGGGGGCAACCGGCTCAGGCGCGACTGCAGCCGGTGCCGCTGTGCCAGGCTGGGCACAGGCGCTCATCGAACCGGTGGTGCAGGGGCGACTGTCGACCGCGGCACTCGAGTCAATCCGCAGCGGGCTCGGCGACGTCACCGCAACCGTGAGTGCCGAGTCGTTGAGCCGGGCCGTCACACTCCTGCTCGCCGACATCGACACGCTCGACGTCGACCGGCTGCACCGCCGTGCCCGCCAACTGCGTGATGAACTCGACACTGCAGGAATCGCTGAGCGCGAGAGCGCACGGCGTGCGGCACGCTCGCTGCGACTCTTTCGCGGCACCGATGGCATGACTCGGGCGTCATGGTTGCTCGACCCGGAGTCAGCGGCCATACTGACCGACCTCTACGACCGTGCGACGTCTCCCCGTCGAGGCGGTCCGACATTTCTGGCACCTGACGACGCCGCTCTGATCGAACGCATGCGGGCCGACGATCGCACTCCCGAGCAATATGCCTCCGACGTGTTTCTCGACCTGCTGCGAGTCGGCGCTGACGCCGATGCGAGTCAGCTGCTGTCGACCGGCGCACCCTCTGTGCGAGTGCTCGTCACCGCGGCAGACCTTCATGCTGGCTCAGGGGCCGGTGAGCTCGAAGGCCAGACCGAGGTCGTCTCACTGCCGACGGTGCAGCGCATGCTCTGCGTCGGCACGCACACCCCGATCCTGCTGTCGTCTGCAGGGCAGCCCCTCGATGTGGGCCGGTCTCAACGACTCTTCACGGCGCGGCAACGCATTGCGCTGGCCGCTCGCGATGGCGGCTGCCGGTGGGCTGGCTGCGAGAGACCGCCGTCATGGTGCGAAGCGCACCACGTCGAACCCTGGGGCGCCGCGAACGGCCGCACCGACGTCGCCGACGGGCTCTTGCTGTGCCGCCACCATCACCTTCTCGTGCACAACAACGGCTGGCGAATCGAGCGAAGGCGAGGCCCCGACGGGCTCGATGAATACTGGGCTATTCCCCCGGATGGCCGAGGCGGGTCGTGCGAAGCAGTGCTGTTGCCGGCGAAGTCGCTCTCGTCGCGGCGCGCGCTCGCGCTGGCCCAGAGCGCCTGACCTGGTGAGCCCGGCGAAGCCGGTTCGGTGCGGGCTGGGCCGGCTGGGCTGGGCTGGGCCGGGCCGGCTGCGGGCAGGGCGGGCTGCGCGGGCTGCGGGCAGGGCGGGCTGGGCTGGGCTGGGCTGGGCTGGGCTGGGCCGGCTGGGCTGGGCGGGCTGCAGGCCGGGCGGGCACGGCGCTAGTCGAAGTGGGAGGAGGCCGCTCGAGCTCGGTAGGCGACCTCGTCGAGATCGTCGCCGATGGCCGTCACATGCCCGGCCTTGCGTCCTGCACGCGGACCCTTGCCATAGGCGTGCACCTTCGCCGCCGGCTGGTGCCCGAGCGCCGCCGCGATAGCCGCATCGGGCAACTCGCCGAAGACGTTGATCATGACGGCCCACGGCGCGAGCGGCTCGGTGTCGCCGAGCGGCCAGTCGAGCACCGCCCGCAGATGCTGCTCGAACTGGCTCGTGGTCGAGCCGTCGATCGTCAGGTGTCCACTGTTGTGCGGGCGCATCGCCAGTTCGTTGACGAGCACCCGACCGTCGGTCGACTCGAAGAGTTCGACCGCGAGCACGCCCGTGACCTCGAGTCCATTCGCCACCGACGTCGCGATCTCGGCCGCAGCGCGTTCTACGGCGTCGGTCGCCTGTGGAGCCGGAGCGATGACCTCGGCACACACCCCGCCGCGCTGCACCGTCTCGACGAGCGGCCACAGCTGGGTCGGGCCGCTCGGGCGGCGGGCGATGAGCTGAGCTAGTTCTCGCCGAAACGACACGAGCTCTTCGACCAGAACCGGCCCCTCGGCGAGCCAGTCGTCTGCCTCATGCGGCTGGGCGACCATGCGCACACCCTTGCCGTCGTAGCCGCCGCGCGGCGTCTTGACGACGGCCCGCCCGCGGTGATCGGCGAGGAATCCGGCCAGTTCTTCGGCCGTCGTGACCCTCGCCCAATCGGGCTGGGGCACGCCGAGCTGAGACAGGCGCTCGCGCATCATGAGCTTGTCTTGCGCGAAGAGCAGGGCATCCGGCCCAGGATGCACGGCCGACCCCGCGGCCACGAGGGCGTGCAACACGGCCTGGGGCACATGCTCATGATCGAAGGTGATGACGTCGCACTCGCGCGCGAAATCGAGCACCGTGGCCTCGTCGCGATAGTCGCCGACGGCGGTCGCCGCGAGGCGGGCCGACGAGTCGGCTGCCTCGGCGAGCACCCGCAACTCGATGCCGAGCGCGACCGCAGGGGGGATCATCATTCGCGCAAGCTGGCCACCACCGATGACGCCAACGACGGGCATACGACTCCTTATAGACTTCGAGCTCTTCAGCCCATTCTGGCCGAGACGACGCCGCCGCGTTCGACCGACCGACCGATTGCCCAGGTGAGATGCCCGTACTCGTCACGCAACTCGCGCGGTTCGGAGCCGTCGGAATCGTCGGGCTCATCATCGACGTTGCACTGTTCAACCTGCTGCGAGTCACGGTGTTCGACCCCGAGGTCATTGCCGAGGGCCCGATCATCGCCAAGACCATCTCGACCTCGGTCGCCATCGTGGTGAACTGGGTGGGCAGCCGGTACTGGAGCTTTCGGCTCGAGCACCGCCGCCCCGCGGGGCGCGAAGTGGTGGAGTTCGCCCTCGTGAGCATCGGCGGTTTACTGATCGCCGTCGCGTGCTTGGCCATCTCGCGCTACGTGTTCGGCTTCACGAGTCTGCTCGCCGACAACATCGCCTCGAACGTGATCGGACTCGCGCTCGGCAGCGCCTTTCGTTTCGCGCTCTACCGCTCGTGGGTCTTCGACGCGCGGCGCTACGGGCGGCCGAGCCCGACGTAAGTGAAACCGGCGGCTCGCCACGCCTCGGGGTCGAGGCAGTTGCGGCCGTCGATGACGACTCGCGCGCGGGTGCGAGTGGCGATCTCTGCGGGGTCGAGTTCGCGGAACTGGCGCCATTCGGTCACCACGACCAGGGCATCCGCCTCGGCGATCGCCTCATCAACGGTCGCGCGGTAATCGAGCTCAGGGTGCAGTCGACGCGAGGTTTCGATGGCCTCGGGATCGGTCGCGCGCACGAGGGCACCCTTCGCGGCCAGCCGACTCGCAACATCGAGCGCCGGTGAATCGCGCACGTCGTCAGACTCCGGCTTGAAGGCGAGGCCCAACACGGCGACACCACGGCCCTCAACTGACCCGCCGAGGTGGTGCTCAACGAGATCGACCACCCTCTGGCGACGACGCAGATTGATCTGGTCGATGTCGTCGAGAAAGGCGAGAGAGTCGAGACCGAGCTCGGTCGCGCGGGCCTGGAACGCGCGGATGTCTTTGGGCAGGCAGCCACCGCCGAAACCGACGCCAGCGTTCAAGAAGCGCCGACCGATGCGATTGTCGTACCCGATCGCATCGGCAAGAGTCGTGATGTCGGCGCCCGTGGCCTCGGCGATCTCGGCGATCGCGTTGATGAACGAGATCTTGGTGGCCAGAAAAGCGTTGGCCGAGACCTTGACGAGCTCGGCCGTGGCGTAGTCGGTGACGATGCGCGGGGTGCCCGACTCGAGGGGGCGGGCGTAGACGGTGTCGAGCACCTCGACGGCACGCTCGTCGCCCCGGCGAACGCCATAGACGAAGCGATCGGGCGACAGCGTGTCGCTCACGGCGAAGCCCTCGCGCAAGAACTCAGGGTTCCAGGCGAGTTCAGCGCCGGTCGGTTCGATGAGTTCAGCAAGGCGCGCTGCGGTGCCGACCGGCACGGTCGATTTGCCCACCACGAGGTGCCCCGGGCCGATGTGGGGCAGCAGGGCCTGCACCGCGGCCTCGACGAAGCGCAGGTCGGCGGCGTTGCTGCCCGCGAGCTGGGGCGTGCCGACCGCGATGAAGTGCACGCGCGCCTGATCGGCGGCGGCGAAGTCGGTCGTGAAGTGCAGTCGACCGTGACCGTTGCTCAGCAGATCGTCGAGACCGGGCTCGAAGAACGGCGACGTGCCGGCGGCGAGATTGGCGATCTTCTTGCTGTCGATGTCGATACCGACGACGTCGTGGCCGAGTTCAGCCATGCAGGCGGCGTGGACGGCTCCGAGATACCCACATCCAATGACAGAAATACGCATGCCAAAACCCTAGTAGAGCGGCTCGCACCGCCTGAACGGCGCCCCCTCGTCCACAGCGCCCATCTCGGGCGAGAACCCCTAGATTCTGCTCGCGCGACGCGTCAGAGACTCTGGCTCATCACTCGGTCGCCGCACGGCGGTTATCGAGGTCGCACTCGCCTCGAGCAGGTCGGTCAGCGCCTCGGCCACGAGATCAGCGCGAGGCACGTCGCGCAGCACGATCGGTCGATCGAGCCCCGTGTTGATGAGCACGTCACCCGAGCGGAACATCGACTGCAGCCCCGCACGCCGCACCGTCACATCGTGCCCGCGGCTCAGCAGCACCTCTTGGCGCGTGCGCACGAACAGACCGCGCCGCAGAACGAGGCGTCGCGTCGTGATGAGATATTGCGAGCTGAGCCAGCTCAACAGCGGAAGCAACCACAGCAGACCCACCACGACGAGCCCGACGAACAGCGAGGCGAGCTGCTGCCACACCTCGTCGAAGGTGAACGCGCCATACGAGGCGGCGCCGGCGACCGCGACGAGCACGAGCGACGGCAACACGAGGGCACGCGCGTGCGGTCGCAGTCGCGACACGGCCCGTTCGGGCGGGCGATTCTCCCCCGTCATGCCCTATTCATACCGCAGATGCGTCACGTCTCCGGCCGCCACGGCGACGAGCTCAGAACCCTGCGTCGAGGGCTGCACGATCAGGCGCCCGTCGTCGTCGAGCCGCACCGCCGTCGCCACCATCGCGGGCAGGCCCGGACGCTCGACCCGCACCGCGCGCCCGAGCGTCTTCAGGTGGGGCACCACGATCGACCGCAGTGCCTCGAGCTCGGTCGCAGAGCGCCACTGGGCGATGAGCGGCAGCAGTTCGGCGAGGTAGGCCGCGAGCGCTCGATCGGTC
This sequence comes from Actinomycetales bacterium, assembly GCA_038326585.1. Classification (GTDB taxonomy): domain Bacteria; phylum Actinomycetota; class Actinomycetes; order Actinomycetales; family Microbacteriaceae; genus Microcella. Next base: position 5,827 of record JBBQKE010000050.1, read on the forward strand.
AGCGTCTCGTCGGCCTGCACTCCTTCGATGGCGAGGGATGTCGCGGTCGGCACGGGCAGATCATCGCGCGTCATCGTCAGGTTGAGCCCGGCGCCGATCACCACCCCGACCGGCGTGAGCTCGGTCAAGATGCCGCTGAGCTTGCGGTCTGCGACGAGCACATCGTTCGGCCACTTGACGCCCGCGTTCGGCACCCCGAGCGACTGCACGGCGCGCGCCATGGCGACTCCGGCGATGAGCGGGAGCCAGCCGAGCCGGCGCGGGTCGAGCGCCGGGGTGCTCGCCGGGATGCTCGCCGGGGCGCTCGCCGGGGCGCTCGCCGGAGTGCTCGCCATCGGAGCGCTGCCGGCGACCCGAACGCCGGCAGCCTGGGCGCCGGGCTGTGCGTCGTGCCGCACGAGCACCGACACGGCGAGCGCGGTGCCGCTCGGTGTCGACCACACGCGATCGAGGCGTCCGCGCCCTGCCGTCTGGGTGTCGGTGGCGATGACGGCGCCATCCCCGAGCGAGCTCGCGAGTGCGACAAGCTCAGAGTTCGTCGACGGGCTGCGCTCGCGCCAGTCGAGGTCGGGAACGATCGCGCGGCTCAGCGGCAGAAGCATCCCTCCAGCCTAGAAGCGCCCCCCTCGACGTGACACCGACCGCGCAGCGCACACAGGGCGGGCGTGTGTTTTGTGGATGTTCTCCAACGGTTCTGGGCCCCACCCGGTGGATAGGCTGACACGGTGACCGATCTGACGAGCGCGCCCACCCCCGCCCCCGACCTCTCGACAACCGCCGGCAAGATCGCCGATCTCAAGGTGCGGTACCACGAGGCCGTCACCGCGAGCGGCGAGGCCGCGATCGAGAAGCAACACGCCAAAGGCAAGATGACGGCCCGCGAGCGCATCGACACGCTGCTCGACCACGGCAGCTTCGTCGAGATCGACGAGTTCGTGCGACACCGCACCCACGCCTTCGGCATGGATGCCAAGCGCCCCTACGGCGACGCAGTCGTCACGGGCACCGGTACCGTTCACGGTCGCCAGGTGGCCGTCTACAGCCAAGACTTCACGATCTTCGGCGGCTCCCTCGGCGAGGTCGCCGGCGAGAAGATCATCAAAGTTATGGAACTCGCCCTCAAGACGGGCGTGCCGATCATCGGCATTCTCGACTCAGGTGGTGCTCGCATTCAAGAAGGCGTCGTCGCCCTCGGCAAGTACGGCGAGATCTTTCGGCGCAACACATGGTCGAGCGGCGTGATCCCCCAGATTTCGATCATCTGCGGGCCGGCCGCGGGCGGCGCGGTCTACTCCCCAGCCCTCACCGACTTCGTCATCATGGTCGACAAGACGAGCCAGATGTTCGTGACCGGACCCGACGTGATCAAGACCGTCACCGGCGAAGACGTCGGCATGGAAGAGCTCGGCGGCGCGCTGACCCACAACCGCACCTCGGGCGTCTCGCACTACCTCGCGAGTGACGAGAACGACGCCTTCGACTACGCGCGGGCCCTGCTGAGCTACTTGCCCGACAACAACCTCGCCGAGCTGCCGCAGTATGCGTCTGAGGTCGAGCTCGAGATCACCGACAGCGATCGCAAGCTCAACGCGATGATTCCCGACAGCGCGAATCAGCCCTATGACGTCATCGACATCATCGACCACGTCGTCGACGAGGGCTCGTTTCTCGAGGTGCAGCCGCTCTTCGCGCCCAACATCGTCATCGGCTTCGCCCGGGTCGAGGGCCGCAGCGTGGGCGTGATCGCCAACCAGCCCAACGCCATGGCGGGCACCCTCAACATCGACGCCGGAGAGAAGGCAAGCCGCTTCGTGCGCTTCTGCGACGCCTTCTCGATTCCGATCCTGACCCTCGTGGATGTTCCCGGCTACCTGCCCGGAACCGACCAGGAGTGGACCGGCGTGATCCGCCGCGGCGCCAAGCTGCTCTACGCCTACGCCGAGGCGACCGTGCCGCTCGTCACCGTCATCACGCGCAAGGCCTACGGCGGCGCCTACATCGTCATGGGGTCGAAGCAGCTCGGCGCCGACATGAATCTCGCTTGGCCGACGGCCGAGATCGCCGTCATGGGCGGGCAGGGTGCGGTGAACATCCTCTACCGCGACCAGATCAGGGCGGCCGAGGCGGCGGGCGAAGACGTCGCGGCTGTGCGCACGCGGCTCGCGAACGAATACACCTACAACGTGGCGAGCCCGTTCTTGGCCGCCGAGCGCGGCGAGCTCGACGGCATCATTGAGCCGGCCGCGACGCGCGTGGCGATCATCAAAGCCCTGCGCGCGCTCAAGGGCAAGCGTGCGAGCCTGCCGCCCAAGAAGCACGGGAACATTCCGCTGTGAGCGCCGGCAACGATGTCGAGGGTGCGGCGGAGGATGCCGCGCCGGTCGTGCGCATCGTGAGCGGTAGCCCGACCGACGCCGAACTCGCGGCAGTGCACGCGGTCATCGCGGCGACTCTCGCCGAGCAGTCGGCGGCAGGAGTGCCGATGCTCGAACCGCGTGCCGACGGGTGGCACCAGAGCGCCCGGCAACCGCGCTCGCAGATCGCGCCGGGTCGTGGCGCGTGGAACGCGAGTCGCGGCACTCGAGGGTGCTGAGAGAGAAGGGCGCAACGCCTTACCGCGACACGACAGCTACGAAGTTCGTGTCGATTCGGCCCGAACAGCGCGAAATCAGCGGCAAAACGTGGGTCTCGCAGGTGAGACCACCCGAAAAGTGAGACTCTGGCCCCAGTTCGGGGGATATGTACCCCGTCGCGAATCGCAGCTCGGGCTCACA
>JBBQKE010000051.1:0-8567 GCA_038326585.1 Actinomycetales bacterium
GATGACCTCGTTCACTCCCGCGCCCGACGACCGCACCCGCCGCCGCGACCATCGAGCACTACCGCGGGCTGGGGCTCGACGAGGTTCCGGGGGCGGGGCCGCTCGCCGCCGCCGTGCCCGGCTCGGTCGTGGCCTGGCTGCACCTGCTGGCGACGCGCGGCACGTGGGAGCTCGTCGACGTGCTCGCTCCCGCCCTCGACTACGCGCGCGACGGGCACCCCGTGCACCCCGCCGTCGTGCGCACGATCACCGCGGTCGCGCCGCTGTTCGACGAGCACTGGCCGACCTCTGCAGCCCAGTGGATGCCCTCCGGCCGAATCCCGGAAGCCGGCGACATGATCACCAACGAGCCGTGGGCCCAGTTGCTCGCGCGCCTCTCCGCCGCGGGCGAGTTGGCGGGCACCCGGGAGTCGCGCGTGCTCGCGGCCATCGCGCTGTGGAACGAGGTCGTGGGCGACGCGGTCGAGGAGTTCGTGCAGACGCCCGTGCAGCACTCGATCGGGGGTTCGCTTGCGGGCGTGATCACCGCCGCCGACCTCAAGGCCTACTCCCCAGCCGAAGAGGCTCCGGTGATGCTGAGCTTTCGCGGCGTCGAGGTGCTCAAGGCCGGACTCTGGATGCAGGGGCCCGCGCTGCTGCAATCGCTCGCGATTCTCGACGCGGCCGCGGCGGTGCACGGCGACGGAGTTCTCGACCCGTCGACTGCTCTCGGGGTTCACACGATCACCGAGGCTCTCAAGCTCGCCCTCGCCGACCGCGATTCGTGGTTCGCTGACCCGGCAGCGATCGACGACCCGGATGCGCTGGTGCGAGATCTGTTCGACCCCGTCTACATCCGCTCGCGGGCAGAGCTCATCGGCGACCCCGCCTCGCGCGAGGTGCGCCCCGGCCGCCCCGGCGGTCGCGAACGGTGGATGCCGCCCGTGCGATCATCGTCGACTGCAACCCCGGCCCTGCCGGGCTCGGGCGAACCGACCCTCGACCGTGCCGGGCGCCAACGCGGCGACACCTGCCACCTCGACGTCATCGACCGGCACGGCACTCTTGTTTCGGCGACACCCTCCGGCGGCTGGCTGCAGTCGTCGCCTACGATCCCGTCACTCGGATTCTGCCTCGGTACGCGATTGCAGATGACGTGGCTGGATGCCGCGTCTCCCTCGGCGCTCAGCCCGGGCATCCGCCCCCGCAGCACGCTGTCGCCGACGATGCTGATGCGCGAGGGCCGCGTGGTCGAAGCGCTCGGCACCCCGGGCGGCGACCAGCAGGATCAGCTGCGTCGGCATCGAGCACGATCGCGGGTGGATGTTCGCCGCCGCCAACTCGCGCGGCAACCAGGGCTACGCCGCGGGTCGGTGAGTCGGGCAGTAAAGGTATGATCTAACGCATGCCCCACGGCTTCGAGCGCATCGTCGCGCACCCCGAGCGTCCCGCCCACTCCGCCGAGCTTCCCGGCGACACGATCGTCGCAAGTCTGCGGCTTGACGGCTGGCACGACGTGACCGTGCGCGTGCTGCACCCCTTCACGTGGGACGCGAAGTTCCGCGGCTTCCGCATCGACGAGCTCGCGATCAGCCCGGCCCGGCCGCGCACGCTCGTGAGCGGCGCCTACTCGGTCGCCGACGCCGCGGTGTTCAACCACGACGACGCGCGAGGCACGCACACTCCGTTCGACTTTCCCGAAGGCGACCGGCACGACGGCGTGCTCTACCGCACGGTCGGGCACTCCCCCGAAGCCGACGAGCGCTATCAGGATGCGGCGGGCTGGTGCACGGTCGCCGGCGTCGATGCCGACGGCCGGGCGGTCGCACTGGCGACGGCCCTCGACCGCAGCGACTGCGTGCTGCTCGACCTGCTCGCCGACGACCATGGCCTCACTGTGCAGACGCGGCTGCCGTGGCAGGTGTTCCGCCCCGCCAAGCTGCCGGCGACGGATGCCCTCCCCGGCCTGCTCGTGCGCCACGGTCTCGGCGACCACGAGACGGCCGAAGCCTGGCTGCGCGAACTGCTGGCCGCGACGGTGCCGAGCCGGGCATCCGTCGCCCCGCCGCCGCTGATCGCCGACACCTGGGGTTTCGGCACCGACATCGACGCCGAGCGCGTAACCGCGTTCTTCGACGTCGCTGCCGACCTCGGCGTCGAGGTCGTGACGGTCGACAAGGGCTGGGAAGACCATGTCGGCGACTGGAACGCGCAGTCAGGGTACTCCGGCGGCGTCGCGGGCATCGCCGCCCTCGCGCACGACCGCGGCATGCGCCTCGGGCTGTGGGTGGGGGCCGGCAATGCGTCTCCCGACTCTGCCGTCGCAGCGGCGCACCCCGACTGGCTCGCCACCTGGAACGGTCGGCACCAGGTCGTGTCGCACCGCAACCACTCGCTGTGCCTCGGGCACGAGCCCGCCCGCGACCACGTGCTCGCCTGCCTCGACCGCCTCGTGCGCGACGGAGTCGACTGGCTGCTGCACGACTTCGAGACGATCAGCCGCTGCGACGCTGCGCACCACACGCACGACGCCGGCGCGGGCGAAGCGGCAGGCGTCACCGGGTGGTACTGGGTACTCGCGTCGCTGCGCGCCGCGCACCCCGAGCTGCTCATCGAGAACTGCTGGAACGGCGGCAAGCCCCTCGACCTCCAGATGATCGCCCACCATGACACGACGATCGGCGACGACTGGTGCCGGTCAGAAGAGAACCGGCTCGCGGCCCTCGGCCTCGGCGTCTACCTGCCCTCGTCGTGGACGAGCACGTACATGGGCGACGAGCCCGACCTGCCGTTGCGGGCGCAGCTCGCGCCCTATCTCGTCGGCGGCCCGTGGATCTTCATGGGCGACCTGCCGGGTTGGACGGAGTCGCAGCTTGCCGAAATGCAGCGAGCGCTCGCGATCTACCTCTCGTGGAGAACCGTGTCTTTGGATGCTCGCGCGGTGCCGCCCGTGCTCTCGGGTGCTGCGGCCGGAGTCTGGGGTTCGGCGGCCGGGGTGATCGGTCTGGCCCTGACGCCCGGGCCTGACGGCGCGCAGCTCGCCACGTTCGCGGTCTCTGAGGCCGGGGTCGGGCAGGTCGTGCGGTGGCATCCGGTGCTCGACGGAGCCGCGGGTGCCTCAGCGCCAACGTGGATCGTGCGCGACGAGTGGAGCGGCGCCGAGCACGAAGTCTCGCGTGCCGAGGTTGCGGCGGGCATCCCGCTGGACACGGCGCGCACCGACGGGCTCGCGCTCAGCGTGCGCCCCGCCTGAGCACGCCGCTCACGCCGTAAGGTCGCGGCGGCGCAGCGCGACGGCCGCCGCGGCGACCCCGAAAACAGCGATCGCGATCATGATTGCGCCCGCCACGCCATCGAACTCGACCACGGGCACCGCCGAGCTGTGGAAGAACGGGCTCGCGGCCTGCACCCATTCAGGAAGCTGCAGCAGCTCGCCGAACTGGCCGAGCACAAGGCCGATGACGAGCAGACCCCAGCCGAGCGCAATCGTGATGCGCGGCGTCACGGCGAAAGCGAGAGCGGTGACGGAGACGAAAACGAGTGCCGCCGGCGAGTGGGCGAGCGCCGCACCCGCATAGCGCAGCACGTCGGCAGGTTCGCCGCTCGAGCGGGCGAGTACGCCGCCCGTCGCGAGCCCGAGGGCCAGACCGACGATGAGCACCGACGCGCTCGCGACGATGACGGTGGCGAGCATCCAGCGCGCGCGAGACAGGGGGGTCGCCAGCAGCAACTCCGCCCGGCCTTCAACCTCCTCGGCCCGCAGCCGCAGCACCGCCTGCACCCCGGCTGCCGCGCCGAGCACCCCGCCGATGCCGAGCAGTGCGGCGATGAAGACGTCGGCGGTGTCGCCCGTGCTCCCCGGAACGAGCCGCGCGATGAGGGCGGCGAGCGTGTCGTTCTCGGCCACCGCCTGGGCCACGACCGGGCCGAGCCCGCCCGCGATGCCGCCGAGCACGACGACCCCCGCCGTCCACCCGAGAACGGTGGCGCGCTGCAGCCGCCAGGCCAGACCGAGTGCGCTACGGCCACCTGATCGCGCCGCGGGCCGCCCCGCACGCACGGGCACGAGGCTCGAACCCAGATCGCGCCGCGAGCGCAACACCAGGGCGAGACCCGCGAGCGCGACGAAAGCGCCGAGCGAGAGCAGCATGGGCAGCAGCGTGGGCTCGGAGTACGGGCGGGTGGCCTGACCCCATCCGATCGGCGAGAACCACGAGAGAGCGCTCGGTGTCACGCGCAGCAGGTCGTCGCTCGGGGTGCCGAGCGCGTCGCCGATGCCGCGAAGCAGGTACGCGCCCACCACGAGCGCCGCGGCCACGCCGTTCGCACCGCGACCCGAGGGCATGGCCTGGGCCACCACGGCCGCCACCGCGACGAACACGATGCCGACTGAGCCGACGGCGAGCGCCGCGACAACTGACCCCTCCGCCGGCAGCCCCCCAGCGATGTAGGCGAGAGCGAGCACCACGCCGAGGGCGAGGTTGGCGAGCACGCCGAGAGCGATGGTCGCGGCGAGCATGGTCGACCGGGCGATCGGCGTCGCCCCCAGCAGCTCGGCCCGCCCCGCCTCTTCGTCGGCGCGCGAGTGCCGCACGACGAGAAAGGTGCTCATGAGCCCTGCAAGCACGGCCGTGAACGTGAAGCCCTGGAAGAACGCGACGGCGCCGACGCTGAGCCCGTCGGGCAGCCCGCGCAAGAACAGGAACGCCGGGTTCGCGGTCGCGATCGCGATGATGGATGCCCGCTCGCCGTCGTCGGCGAACTGCGTCGTGATCGCCGAGGCCACCCCGATGCCCAGCAGCGCGATGCCGCCGACCCAGTACGACAGCACCCAGCGGTCGCGGCGGGCCTGGCTCGCGAGTACGACCCCGAGCCCGCGCATCAGCGCGGCCCGCTGTAGTGGCGCAAGAACAGCGACTCGAGCGAGGCGGGCGCCGCGCTGACCGCCGTTGCTCCCTGGCCCGCTACGGCAGTCAACACGGCCGGAATGGCGTCGGCATCTACTTCGAACTCGACGGAGTCGCCGACCCGCGTCACCGCGTGCACACCGGTCAGTGCTGCGAGAGCGGCGAGGTCACCGATGCCTGCGACGCGGAAGCTCGTGCGACTCAGGTGCCGCAGCTGAGCGAGCGACCCGCTTTCGACGACCCGACCCTCGCGGATAATCGTGACACGATCGCACAACTGCTCGACCTCGCTCAGCACGTGGCTCGACAGCAGCACCGTCGCACCCTCGCCGCGCACGCGCTCGATCTGCTGGCGGAACACCGACTCCATGACGGGGTCGAGGCCCGAGCTGGGCTCGTCGAGGATGTAGAGGCGAGCGGGCCGAGCGAAGGCGGCGATGAGCGCGACCTTCTGCCGGTTGCCTTTCGAGTAGGTGCGCGCTTTCTTGCGCGGGTCGAACTCGAACTGCTCGATGAGTTCGGCGCGCCGGGCCGCATCGGCGCCGCCGCGCAGGCTCGCGAGCAGATCGATCGCTTCACCCCCGGTGAGACCCGGCCACAGGCTCACGTCACCGGGAACGTAGGCGATGTCACGATGAATCTGCGCCGCCTCGGCCCACGGGTCGAGCCCGAAGACGGATGCCGTGCCGCTCGTGGGGCGCATGAGGCCGAGCAGCACGCGGATGGTCGTCGACTTGCCGGCCCCGTTGGGGCCGAGAAAGCCGTGCACCTCGCCCTCGGCAACGTGCAGGTCGAGCCCGTCGAGGGCAGTCGAGCGTCCGAAGCGCTTGGTCAGCGCACGCGTCTCAATGAGGGTGGTAGCAGGCACGCCGCCGAGCATAGACCCGCCTATACGTGCAGCGCACGCCCCCGGCGACGCTTGTCGTCTAGCCCAGCGAGGGCGCGATTCGGGCGTCGACGACGGGCATCACGTCGCGCACGATCGCCTCGAGAATGCGCGCATTGAACTCGACACCGAGTTGGTTCGGCACGGTGACGAGCAGCGTGTCGGCGGCCTGCACGGCGGCGTCACGGGCCAAGTCGGCGGCGATGACGTCGGGCGCGCCGATGTACGAGCGGCCGAAGCGCGACTGGGATCCATCGAGCATGCCCACCTGATCGCGCTGCGGCCCCTGCGCCTGAATGCCGAAATAGTGCTGGGTCTCGTCGTCGATGATCGGCAGGATGCTGCGGCTCACCGAGACGCGCGGCGTGCGCGCGTGCCCGGCAGCGGCCCACGCCGCGTAGAACAGGGCGATCTGTTCGGCCTGCAGCTCGTCGAACGGCACCCCGGTGTCTTCGGTGAGGAGCGTCGAGCTCATGAGGTTCATGCCCTGCTCGGCCGTCCAGACGGCGGTCGCGCGGGTTCCCGCGCCCCACCAGATGCGGTCGGCGAGCCCCGGCGACTGCGGCGTCACCGGCTGCAGCGACGACGTGCCGATCATGCGCGGGTTGCCCGGCGCGAAGCCCTCGCCGTCGATCGCGCGGCGAAAGAGGTCGGTGTGATCGCGCGCCATGTCGGCATCGGTCTGCCCCTCGGCCGACGCGTAGCCGAACGAGCGCCAGCCGTCGATCACGGTCTCGGGTGAGCCCCGGCTGATGCCGAGCTGCAGGCGTCCGCCGCTGATGAGATCGGTCGCTCCGGCCTGCTCGGCGAGCGCCCAGGGGTTCTCGTAGCGCATGTCGATGACGCCCGTGCCGAGCTCGATGCGGCTCGTGCGCGCGGCCGCCGCGGCCATCATCGGGAACGGGTTCGAATGGTTCTGGGCAAAGTGGTGCACGCGGTAGTACGCGCCGTCGACACCGACCTCCTCGGCCGCGACCGCGAGCTCGACTCCCTGCAGCAGCGCCTCGCCGCCCGAACGGGTGCGCGAGCCGGCCACGCCCATCCAGTTGCCGAACGACAGGAACCCGAGCGTTGTCATGTCTCAGTCAATGCGTTCGCATGCAGAACTATTCCCGGGCGCGCGGCTCGTCGGGAGCATCCGGAACCGGCGCGGCGGCCGCCACGCCCGCGGTCGGTCCGGGGATCGTCGCTCCCGGCCGCGTCGGCAGATACACGCCTGCGAGCACGATGAGCCCGCCGATGACCTGCCACACCGTGATGGCGTCACCGAGCGTGACCGCAATGATCGCCGTGAAGACCGGCAGCAGATTCAAGAAGACGCCCGTGCGCGAAGGGCCGAGCTGCGTGACGGCGACGTTCCAGAGCAGGTAGGCGAGCGCGCTCGGGAAGATGATGATAATCGCGAGCCCCCACCAGCCCTCGGCCGTCGGTTGAGCCTGAAAGCCGACGATGGCCATGACCGGAGCGAGCATGAGCGCACTGAGCCCGACCTGCACCGTCGTCGCCGTGATGGGCGGCGTCTTGATGCGTCGGCTGATGATGACGTAGGCCGTCCAGGTCATGATCGCGCCGAGGATCAGCAGGTCGCCAACGACGATGCTGAGGTCGGCGGGGCCGCTCGGGCCGCCCAGCAGGACGACAATGACAACGCCGACGAACGAGATGACGATGCCGAGAACACCACCACGACGGATGCGCTCCCCCAGCACCACGACAGCGGCGAGCGCGATGAGCGCGGGGTTGAACGCGCTGATCACACTCGCGTTGACCGGTGAGGTGGTCTCGAGCGCCGCGTAGAGAAGCAGGGTGTAGCCGACCATGCCGAGCACGGCTTGGATGATGTGAATCCACCACTCGCGGGCGGCGAGACGCCACTTTTCGCGCCGATCGCGCTCGATCCACAGGGTGATGACCAGCAGAATCGGGAACGCACCCAGCCAGCGCAAGAAAGTCAGCTCGAGCGGCGTGAACTCGGCGATCACGCGATCGGCGACGACGAAGTTCATCGCCCAGAAGAGTTGGGCGAGCACGGCGGGCGAGTAGCGGCGAAGCAGGGTCACCTGATCAGGCTAGGGCGCGCTCGGTGCGCGCACGTGCGCAGACGGCCGCGCATCCGTGCGCATGATGGTCAGGGAAGGTCGACCGGAGGCAAACCGGGAACAAGCGCCGGTTCGAGTTCGTCGGCTGGCACCACTCCGTCGAACGGAGTGACCGTGGCGAGCCCACCCCACTGCTCGTCGGTCGAGAGAAAGACCGCGATGCGCTCGCTCGTCTCGAGCTGGTCACCGCTGCCGTAAGGGTTTGCGGCGCACCCGTCGGCCCGCGACGCGATCTCGATCTCGAGGCCGACATACCGCTCGTCGCTGGCCTGCTCGACGTCGAAGCGGTAGAGCCGCGCGATGCCCCCCAACAGATCAGCCTCGCCAGATCGTTCGATCACTTCTCCGACGACGATCAGCCGGGCGGATTCAGCGAGCATCTGCTGGTCTCCGTCGAAGGTAACCCAGCTGACGCACTCCGTCTGCGGCGTCAGAAAGGGCAGAGACGAGCACCCGGCGAGCGCCGCGACCACGGCCGCGACCACGCCGAGAACGAGCACCGATCTGCGAGCGCGCCGAGTCATGAGCCCACCGTAGTCGGCGGCTCGTGGCACGATCACAGTGTGCCGCTGAACTTCACCGCGATCGACTTCGAGACCGCCAACAACAATGCGGCGTCGGCGTGCTCGGTGGGGCTCGTGAAGGTGCGCGACGGCCGCGTGGTCGACAAGGTCGGGTGGCTCATCCGCCCGCCGT
>JBBQKE010000052.1:0-8564 GCA_038326585.1 Actinomycetales bacterium
GAGCGCTGCCGCCGACGGAGTGGCGGGCGGGGCAGCGTGGGCGCCTGCATGGTGCGGCTCCACCGCGTACGCGCCGGTTGTGCGCGCGTGGGCTGGGTGCGCGTCGTGGGGGTCTGACCCCGTCGACTTCGCTCCCGTCACCCGCTCATCGTATCCGCGCGAGCGGCAAAGGCACCGGTGGGAGGATGGGCGCATGATCCTGCTCGCGGCGACGCCCATCGGCAACCTTGGCGACGCGAGCCGGCGGCTGGTCGAGGCTCTGCAGTCGGCGACCGTGATCGTCGCCGAAGACACGCGAACCGCAGTGCACCTCATGCGTGCCCTCGGCATCGAGAACCGCCCCCAGCTCATTCCCCTGCACGAGCACAACGAGCGCGAGAAGTCGGCCGAACTCGTCGAACTCGCACGCGAAACCGACGTGCTGGTGCTCACCGACGCGGGCATGCCCGGCATCAGCGACCCCGGTTTCGTGCTCGTCGAGACTGCGATCGCCGCGGGCGTCACGGTCACCGCGCTGCCCGGGCCCAGCGCCGTGCTCACGGCACTCGTGTTGAGTGGGCTGCCGACCGACCGATTCGTGTTCGAGGGGTTTCTGCCGCGCAAGGGGCGGGCTGCCGCCCTGCGCGCTCTCGCCGCTGAGCCGCGCACGATCGTCGTGTTCGAGGCGCCGCATCGCCTCGCCGCGGCGCTCGCCGATGCCCGCGACGCGATGGGTCCCGATCGGCGCGCAGCCGTCTGCCGCGAGCTGACGAAGAAGTTCGAAGAAGTAGCACGCGGCACGCTCGCCGAGCTCGCCACCCAGTTCGCCGAGGGCGCCCGCGGAGAGATCGTGCTCGTCATCGAAGGGGCTCCGGCTCGGTCAGGCGACCTTCCGAGCGCACTTGCCGAGGTCGCCTCGCGCGTCGAGGCGGGGGAGCGGTTGAAGGATGCCGCTGCCGAGGTCGCCGCCGCGACCGGGCTCGGCAAGCGCGAGCTCTACGAGGCGGCCCTCGCAGCGCGCAGGGCAGACTGACCGGGTCGTCGAACTCAGTCGCAGCTGTCGCGCAACACGAGCGTCACGGGCACGGTCCGCTCGGTGCCGTCGGCCGTCACGAGAAGCCCGGTGACGACTCCTTCGGCCGCCGTGATGCGCTCGACCTCGATGCCGACGAAGGCGGCTGCGCCGGGGTCGATCAACGAGCGGTCGAGGTCGATGCCGCCGAACGCGTCGCGCCCTCCGGTGCTGAAGTCGACCGGGGTGTCGCGGGCGTTCTCGTCGGTCGCGAAGAAGCGATCGATGACGTCGACGGTCGACCCATCGGCGACGTCGATCGAACTGATGCTGAGCGCCTCGCCCGCGGAGTTCGTGACGCCGATCGCGATCGTGCCCCGATCGGCGGCGAGGCATCCGTCAAGCTCACCGGTTCCTCCGGGCCCGCCGCTGCAGGCCGCGAGCGGCACGACGAGCACCAACGCAGAGAGCAAAAGCAGGCCGCGCGAGAAGGGGGACATCACGCTGAGCACGCTACGCGATGCGAGCGACGTGGCGCGCGGTACACGTCTAGTGGCCCGACGCACCGCAGTGTGACCACGGCGGCACGAAGCCGACGGTCGTCTCGGCCGTGCTCGTCGCTGAGAACCAGCCGTCGTCGTACTTCACCCGCATGCCCTTGATGCCGGCATACTCGCTGAAATCGCGGGCTCGCAGCTCCACGAGAAGCTCGGCCGAGCCGCCGCCAGGAATGGTGACGCCGTCGAGGGGCGCGCGGCTGTTCCACAGTGGACGCTGCTCGACGTTGAGGCGCCCACCGGGTGCGAAACCGAAGGTCGTATACGCCGAGGGGGTGAGCACGATCGAGACGTCAGTGACGGCCGCGTTGACCAGTTCGAGCGGGCGCGCCTCGCGCAGAATAACGTCACGCGGTGAGGTGTTCACGACCGTCACACCTACGGTGGCTACGTAGCCATCGGTCGACGTGTCAGTCGTCGTTGTGGTGGCGAAACAGAGCTCGGTGAGGTCGCCGTACACCTGCACGGCCGGAGCGCCGACACACCCGCTGAGAGCGACTGCAACTGTCGCCCCGACGAGCCCCCCGGCGAAGATTCTAAGGATCCTCACGAGGATCAAGCGTAGCGCGTAACCCTATGGGTGGCCCCCGTAGAATGGTGCGTTATGGCCGCTGGCGACTCGTTCTACATCGCGACACCGATCTTCTACGTCAACGACGTTCCGCACATCGGTCACGCCTACACCGAGGTCGCTGCCGACGTGCTTGCCCGCTGGCACCGGCAGTCGGGCGTCGACACCTGGTCGCTCACGGGCACCGATGAGCACGGTCAGAAGATTCTGCGCACGGCCGTCGCGAACGGGGTCACTCCGCAAGAGTGGGCCGACAAGCTCGTCGAGTCGGCATGGGTGCCGGTTCTCAAGACGATCGACATCGCGAATGACGACTTCATCCGCACCACCGAGGCGCGGCACGAGAAGGTCGTGCAGCGGTTCTTGCAGAAGCTGTATGACGACGGCTTCATCTACGACGGCGAGTACGAGGGCTACTACTGCGTCGGCTGCGAAGAGTACAAGCAGGCCGACGACCTTGTGGATGGTGCGGGCGAATTTGCGGGCCAGCAGGTCTGCTCGATCCATGGCCGACCCATCGAGGTGCTGAAAGAGAAGAACTACTTCTTTCGCATGAGCGAGTTCCAGCAGCGGCTGCTCGATCTCTATGAGTCGCAACCCGACTTCATTCAGCCGAACAGCCTGCGCAACGAGATCATGTCGTTCGTGCGCCGTGGTCTCGACGACCTGTCGATCTCACGTCAGAGCTTCGACTGGGGTGTGCGCATTCCGTGGGACGACACTCACGTCACTTACGTCTGGTTCGACGCGCTGCTCAACTACATCAGCGCCATCGGCTGGGGTGACGATGACGAGAACTTCGAGCGCCGCTGGCCGGCCGTGCAGCTCGTCGGCAAAGACATCGCGCGCTTTCACGCGGTCATCTGGCCCGCCATGCTCATGGCTGCAGGTTTGCAGCCGCCCGCGCGCGTCTTCGGCCACGGCTGGTTGCTCGTCGGCGGCGAGAAGATGTCGAAGTCGAAGCTCACGGGCATCGCGCCCCACCAGATCACCGACGTCTTCGGCAGCGACGCCTTCCGCTACTACTTCATGAGCGCGATCAACTTCGGGCAAGACGGCTCGTTCAGCTGGGAAGACCTCTCGGCCCGCTACCAGGCCGAGCTCGCCAACGGCTTCGGCAACCTCGCCTCACGCGTTATCGCGATGGTCGGCAAGTACTGCGACGGCGTCGTGCCCGCGGCGACCGACGTGACCGATGCAGAGCTGGGCATTCAGAAGACCGTGGCGGATGCCGTGATCGCGGCCCAGCGCGCCATCGACACCTTCGCCATTCACGACGCCATCGCGGCGGTCTGGACGATCGTCGACGAGCTCAACGGCTACCTCACCGTGCAGGAGCCCTGGAAGGTCGCGAAAGACCCTGCTCTCGAGCAGCGCCTGCACACGATCTTGTACACCGCGGCCGAGGGGCTGCGCGCGCTCGCCGTGCTGCTCTCGCCCGTCACGCCGCAGGCCGCCCAGAAGCTGTGGGTCGCCCTGGGGGCCGAGCCTGCGCTCGGCGCGCTGCTCGACCAGAGCATCCCGAATGCCGGTCAGTGGGGTCAGCTGCCTGCGGGCTTGCAGACGCAGCCGCTCGAGGCGCTCTTCCCGCGCATCGAGCAGGAGTAGCTAGCAAGCCCCGACCGCGCCCAGGCGAACGCGGTACGGTCGTAGCTGGAGGCGATACCGTGACCGAGCAGCGCGATCCGAGTCGGATCGACCCGAACGTGATCGACCCCCACGTGCGCGCCCGCGCCGTGATGGAGGGTTCGACCCGCGACCTCAGCTACCCGCCGAGCCCCGAAGCGCTCGTCGTGCCCGTCTACGACAACCACACGCACCTCGAGATCGCCGACGGCGAGAACCCGATGCACTACCGCGAGCACCTCGACCGGGCTTCGGCCGTCGGAGTGCGCGGCGTCGTGCAGGTCGGCACCGACGTGCTCACGAGCCGCTGGTCTGCTGCGGTCGCAGCGCGCGAGCCTCGGGTGCTGGCCGCGGTCGCCATCCACCCCAATGAGGTTCCGGCGCTCGCCGAATCGGGCGAACTGGATGCTGCGCTCGCCATCATCGACGACCTCGCCGCGCAGCCGCGGGTGGTCGCCATCGGTGAGACCGGCCTCGACTATTACCGCACCGAGCCCGGCAGCGGACGCGACGCCCAGATCGCCGCGTTCGAGGCGCACATCGACATCGCCAAGAGGCACAATCTGGCCCTGCAGATTCACGACCGCGACGCTCACGACGACATCGTGGCGACGCTCTTGCGCGTGGGTGCACCCGAGAAGACGGTCTTTCACTGCTTCAGCGGCGACGTCGAGCTCGCGAGCGTCTGCGCTGAGCGCGGGTGGTATGCGAGCTTCGCCGGCACCGTGACGTTCAAGAACGCCCGCAACTTGCGCGACGCCCTCGACGTGCTGCCGCGCTCGCTGCTGCTCGTCGAGACCGATGCGCCGTTCTTGACCCCGCACCCCTACCGCGGGCGACCGAACGGCCCCTACCTGCTCCCGTTCACGGTGCGCGCGATCGCCGACCACCTCGGCACCGACGTGTCGATGCTGTCGGCGCAGCTGAGCTCGAACACCGAGCTCGTCTATGGTTCGTGGGATGCGCACCCGGTCGTCGCCCCCGGCGATCCCTGGGCCGCGCAAGAGGTGCCGGGCAAGCCAGGCGATCTCGGACACGAGGCCGACCTCGGCGGAGACTTGCCCGAGAACTACCCGGGCGAGCGGTGATCACCCGACTGTCAGCCGCATGAGCGGCCTGCTCGGCCCCGCCGAGGTGCGCGACCTCGCGGCCCTGCTCGACGTCACGCCCACCAAGAAGCTCGGACAGAATTTCGTGCATGACGCGAACACCGTGCGGCGCATCGTCGCGACGGCGGCGCTGCTGCCGGGTGAGCCCGTGCTCGAGGTCGGACCCGGGCTGGGCTCGTTGACGCTCGGAATTCTCGAGGCGGGGCATCCGGTCGTCGCGATCGAAGTGGATGCTCGTCTCGCCGCCCAGCTGCCCCTCACCGTTGCCGAGCTGCAGCCCGCAGCCGCGCTCGCTGTCGTGGCGGCCGACGCTCTGCGCATCGCGGCCGTGCCCGATGCGCCGGGCGGGCTGCGGCCGACCGCGCTCGTCGCCAACCTTCCCTACAACATCTCGGTACCCGTGCTGCTGCACCTGCTGTCGCTCGAGCCCGGCATTCGCCGCGTGCTCGTCATGGTGCAGGCCGAGGTGGGGCACCGCCTGGCCGCGCCTCCGGGCTCGAAGGTCTACGGTGGCCCGTCGATCAAGGCCGCGTGGTACGGCGCGTGGCGCGTCGAGGGCGTCGTGAGCCGGCAGGTGTTCTGGCCGGTGCCCAACGTCGACTCGGTGCTCGTCGGCATGACGCGCGGGCCGGTGCCGGGCACCGAGGCCGAGCGCATTCGGGTCGGGCAGCTCGTCGACGCTGCGTTCGGGCAGCGCCGCAAGATGCTGCGGCAGGCGTTGAGCGAGTTGTTCGGCTCGTCGTCCGCCGCGAGCGACGCGCTCGAGGCGGCCGGGCTCGACCCCACCGCGCGGGGCGAGCAGCTCGGGCTGCCCGAGTTTCTGCGGCTCGCTCGGGCCGCGCCGGCGTGAGCGCAGCATCCGGCGCGCCAGCTAACCCGACGCGCTCTCTGACGCCCGCCGCGACGATCGTCATCGTGCTCGCCGGTATCGGTGCGGGAGCCCTGGTCGGTGCACTCGTGCCTGCTGCGGCCGGCGTGCCCGATGCCATAGTGCTCGCCGTCATCGCCGTGGCGATCGCGATCACGCTGCTCGATGTTCCGCTCGCGTCGTTCGGGCGGGCCGTGCTCGACCGTCGCTTTCTCGCCGCCGTGCTGCTGCTCAATGTGGTGGTGTCGCCGGCGCTCGTCTATGTGCTGAGCCGCATCGTTTTTCGCGACCCCGACCTGCAGGCGGGCCTGCTGCTCATGCTGCTGGCGCCTGGAGTCGGGCTCGTCGCGGCGTTCGTGCGCGGTGCGGGCGGGGCGGCGGAAACACTGCTGAGCGTCGCCCCCGTGCTGCTCGTGCTGCAAGCGATCACGGTGCCCGGCTTCATGCTGCTCTTCACGGCCGGCGAGAACTTCGTGAGCCTCGACGGCTCGCGCTTGCCGCTCGCCCTGCTCGTCGGCATCATCGCCCCGGCGCTCGTCGTGACGGTGCTGCAGCTCGCGGCCGTGCGGGCACCCAACCTTGCGACAGGGTTGCGCCGCACGGCGTCGTTCACAGCCCCCGCCACAGCGCTCGCGGCGGGGCTCGTCGTCGCCGTCATGATCCCGCGCGCCGTCGACCGGCTCGATCTACTCGAAGCCGTGGCACCGCTGTTCGGGGTCTACCTCATCGTGATGACGCCCATCGGCATCCTCGTCGGCACGGCGTTCGGGCTCGCGATCTCGAGCGTGCGCTCGCTCGCCTTCAGCGGGGGAGCCCGCAACGGGCTGCTCGTGCTGCCGATCGCCCTCGCGTTTCCCGACGGCTTCGCGCTCGTGGCCGTCGTCATCGTGCTCGGCATGGCCGTCGAGGTCGTCGGCATGGGCATTTACCGCCTCGTCGTGCCGAGCGTCACGGCTCAGTCGCGCAGCGTGCTCACGCCCGACTGATACCGGTCAGGGGCGCTCGAGCAAGGTGATGGCCTCTAGGTGGGTCGACTGCGGAAACATGTCGAGCACCCGTGCCCGCGTCACCCGATAGCCGGGCATCGCGGCGAGGTCGAGCGCGAGCGACTCGGGATTGCAGCTGCTGTAGATCACGTGCCCCGGCCCGCTCGCCTGCAACCAGTTCGCGAGGTCAGCGCCGAGCCCGCGTCGCGGAGGGTTGACGATGACGACGTCGGGCACCGCGTCGGCGGTCGATCCGAGGGCGAACGCGGTCGCGTCGGCGGCGATGAAGCGGATGCTCTGCCGCCCGCTGGGCTCGGTGAACAGTGCGTCGCGCGCGAGTTCGGCGCTCGCGACGGCGTCGGGCGATAACTCGACCCCGAGCACAGCGCGGCCCGCGAGCGCCGCATGCAGCGCGAACCCCCCGACCCCGCAGTACAGGTCCCAGACCGATGCCGCGCCGAGCTCGTCGAGCCACGCCGCCGCCTGGCGGTACAGCTCACCCGCGATGGCGGTGTTGGTCTGCACGAAGCTCTGCGGCCGCACGAACAGGTCGACGTCGCCGACGGGCATGCGCAGCACCGACTGGGGTGTGAGCACGTGCTCGACCTCGCCCTCGAGCACGGCTTTGTGCTCGGGGTGGATATTGGCGGTCGCGACGACGAGCTGCGGCACAGCATCCGTCAGCCAGGTCAGGTGAGAACGGATGCTCGCCACCGACGCCTCGCTGCGCACCACGAACCGCACCATGAGGTCGCCGCTCGCCGCGACCGTGATGATGAGGTGTTTCAGCTCGCCTCGGCGAGCCGGAACGTCGTAGGGTTCGAGCCCCATGCGCGTGATGGCGGCGATCAGGGCGGGGAAGGCCGCGAGAATGCGCGAGTCGATAATGCCGCAGTGGCGCAGGTCGATGCCGCGTCCGGCTCCGTCGAGAATGCCGAGGGTCGGCTGCTCGACCGTGCCGCCGACGACCATCTTGGCCTTGGCGCGAAAGCCGCTCTCGTTGCTCGCGACGGGCGGTAGCCAGGAAGCACCGGCGGCGAAGGGCGCCAAAAGCTCGCGCACGCGTGCCTCTTTGTCGGCGAGTTGCTCGGGGTATGGCTGACCCATGAGCGTGCACGAGCGGCACAGCCCGGCGTCGAAGTAGTCGCACTGCATGGTGGGCCCAGGCTAGTGGCGCAGCCACATAGGGTGGAGTTATGACCAGTTCGGGGGCCTCGCAGCTGGTGCACGCGCGGGCGCCCGGCAAGATCAACGTGTTCATGAAGGTCGGCTCGCTGCTCGACGACGGCTACCACGAAGTGGCTACGGCCTATCAGGCGATCTCGCTCTATGAGGAGGTCTTCGCCCGACCTGCCGACGACTTCTCGGTGCGCTTCAGCGGACCCATCGACTGCAGCGGGCTCGAGACCGACGGGTCGAACCTGGCGATCAAGGCTGCGCGCCTGCTCGCGCGCACGGCCGACTATCGCGGTGGCGTCGCTCTCGAGATCGAGAAGCACGTGCCCATCGCGGGCGGCATGGGCGGCGGCTCGGCCGACGCGGCCGCCACGCTCGTTGCATGCGACCACTTGTGGGGCACGGGGCTCAGCCGCGACGAGCTGCACGAGCTCGCCGCGCAGCTCGGCGCCGACGTGCCCTTCGCGCTCATGGGCGGCACGGCCGTGGGCACGGGCCGCGGCGACCGGCTCTCGCCCGCGCTCGCGCAGGGAACCTTTCACTGGGTGCTCGTGCTCGCCGACGTCGGCCTCTCGACGCCCGAGGTGTACCGCGAGCTCGACCGCCACCGCGAGCGCCACGTGCTCGACATCGCGCCCGCCGTCGAGGCGCCGACGGTCGACGTCGAGGTGCTGCAGGCG
>JBBQKE010000053.1:0-8520 GCA_038326585.1 Actinomycetales bacterium
ACCGCGCACGACCGTGGGGAACGAACAGGAGCCGACCGTGCCCAGCACTGCATCGCAGATCGTTGAATCAACGATCCAGCCGCCCGCCCCGCTGCGCGGTCGAACGACGCTCGCGCGCATCGCCCACGAAGAGTTCTTCGACTATCAGCCCACGTCGACCCTCGATCTACCCGATCCTCGACCACTCGTTGAGAATCTGACTCGATGTGTCATCGAGATCTTGGCGGGCGCCCGCGAGCTCGAACAGGTCGCCCGCTGGGTCACCGATGACGTCTACCGCACGCTGCTGACCCGCGCGAGCATCAGCGCGCGTGCACGTGCCGCCAGGGGCGCTCCCGTCGTGCGCCCCACTTTCAGTGTTGGCGAGCCCCGCCTCAGCGAACCGCGCGACGGCGTCATCGAAGCGGTCACCATCGTCACGAGCCGAGCACGGGCGCGCGCCGTCGCCATCCGACTCGAAGGGCTCGATCGACGCTGGCGGGCGAGCGCCATCAGCGTGCTGTAGCCGATCAGCACACCCGTCGTCGCATCCGGTTTCTGGCACTGCGCTGCACCTTACTCGGGTGCACGCGACCTGCGGTCGACGTTGCGCACCCGCAGCAGCCTTGACGGCGTCAACGCGCCCTGATTGACTGATTGTCAAGACACTGTCTCAATAGATTCGGCATCGTGCCGCGCCTTGAGGCATCGAGAGGATGCTCGTGGTGGAGCGCGCGGCGGCTCGCACCCCTGCGCGCGCGACCCTCACACTCGCTCTCGCCGTCACCCTGCTCGTGCAGTTCGCTCAGCACGCGACGCGACCCATGGCCTCGTACCGCGCACTGGGGCTTGACGCCTCGGTCGAGCAGCTCGGGCTGCTCGCGCTCTCGTTCGGCATCCTCTCGATCGCCGTCGCCATTCCGATCGGCCGCCTGGTCGACCGGCGCGGGGCACGCGCCACGACCGTGGGCGGCATCGCGCTCATGGGCGGAGCGGCAGCGGCGCACAGCATCGTCAGCGACCTCATCGGGCTCATCGCGGCGCACACCCTTCTCGGGCTCGGCCTCATCTTCGCCGTTGTCGGGCTGCAGGCGATCGTCGCCCACGCCGGCCCGCCCGACGGTGCGGATGCTCGCTTCGGCCTGTTCGGAGCCACCATCTCGCTCGGCCAGGTGCTCGGGCCGATCGTCGGCGGCGGCATGGCTGAAGTGCTCATCGCCACCGAGCTCGCTGCACCCGACGACCCCTTCGGCACAGCTCCCACCTTCGTGCTCGCGGGGGCACTGTGCGCGGCGGCAGCGATCGCGTCGCTGCGCTTACCGCGGTTTCCGGGCGGCACGCGCGAAGCGCGGGTCTCTGACCCCACGGGCGCGGCCAAGCCCGCCGGACTCGGCACAGTGCTGCGTGCACCGCACATGGGCAAGGCGCTGTGGGCGAGCTTGGTCGTGCTCACGGCGACCGACGTGCTCACGGTCTACTTGCCGGCGATCGGAGCCGAGCGCGGGTGGTCGGTGGCGTTCGTGAGCATCCTGCTCGCCGTGCGCGCAGCGCTGTCGTTCGCCGTGCGTGTCGGCACCGCTCCCCTGGTGCGGATGCTCGGCCGACGCCCTCTGCTTGTCGGCGCGTGCGGCATCGGTGCAGTGGCGCTGCTGCTCATGGCGCCCGTGCTGCCCGCGTGGGTCGCGATCGTGCTCATGGCCATCACGGGGCTCGTGCTCGGCATCGGCCAGCCGCTGACCATGGCGTGGGTGTCGCGATCAGCCCCCGAAGAGCTGCGAGCGACGGCGCTCGCTGTGCGGCTCACCGCCAACCGGGTGGGTCAGTCGCTGATTCCGGTGGCCGTCGGGGTCGTCGCCGCGGTCGCCGGCTCGGGCGCGATCTTCATCGTGCTGTCAGCCTTGCTCGTGAGCACGTCGGTCGCCGTCGCGCGCTCGAACCTGCGCTGACGCGCTGCGGCATCGCGGCCCCTGTCGAGGGTCGTGGTGCGTGGCGAGAGTGACGACATATTCCGCGACTCTCGCCACGCACCACGACTCTCGGCACCAGCGCCGCTCTCGAGCGCGATCGGCGTGTTCGAGGTCGAGTTGCCCGTGCGGTTCGGCAGCGACCGTGCGGAACGCCGCACGTGCTGGGCCGAAGCGCACGGTGTCGACGCGACGTCTCGGTGCGGGCCGTGCCGACTTTTAGCTTCCCTTGTTGCGCTTCTCTTGCGCGCGACGCTGGGCACGGTTGACGGGCGCGGGGCCGGTCGGCTTGGGCGCCTGCTTCTGGCCGAACGCTCCGGTCGAGCCACCCGAGGCAGCGGCGCCGCCCTGGCCCTGGCCGTTCTGCGGCTGACCCTGGGGCGCACGACGTGCGGGTGCGGTGCCCGGCGCAGCGGCCGGGCCGCCGAATGCGGCGGAGACCTGGGGCGCGGCCTGGCGGGCCGCATCCGTCGGTGCCTGCAGCACCTGGCCGCGCTGGTTGCGCACCTCGACGTCGCCGTCTGCTGACGGAGCCGTGTAGCTGAGGTTCTGCGGCGTCTGCGGGGCGTTGAGACCCTTGGCAGTGACCTGCGCGGTGCCCTTGCTGCCCGTGACCTCGACCTCGAGGTTGTAGAGGAACCCGACAGCGTCTTCGCGGATGGCGCTCATCATCGACTGGAAGAGAGCAAAGCCTTCGCGCTGGTACTCGACGAGCGGGTCACGCTGAGCCATGGCGCGCAGGCCGATGCCGTCTTTCAGGTAGTCCATCTCATAGAGGTGGTCGCGCCAGCGGCGGTCGACGACGCTCAGCACGACTCGACGCTCGAGCTCGCGCGTCGCCGTGTGGCCGAGGCTCTCTTCGCGGCGCTCGTAGGCGAGCTTGGCGTCGCTGAGAACCTCGCGCACGAGGAAGGCCGGCGTCAGCTTGGTGCCGCCCTCGCTGATGACCTCGTCGATCGTGAGGCTGATCGGGTAGAGCGTCTTGAGCTCGGTCCAGAGCTGATCGAAATCCCAGTCGTCGCTGTGGCCATTGGCCGTGTGGCTCTCGACGATCTCGGTGACGACCTTCTCGAGAAAGACCTGCACGCGGTCTTTCAGGTCGTCGCCCTCGAGAATGTGGCGGCGGTCGGTGTAGATCGCCTCGCGCTGGCGGTTGAGCACGTCGTCGTACTTGAGCACGTTCTTGCGAATCTCAGCGTTGCGCGCCTCGACCTGCGACTGCGCCGAGCGAATGGCGCGGCTCACGACCTTCGACTCGATCGCGAGATCGTCGGGAACATTCGAGCGGCCCATGAGCGCCTCAGCGGCGCCAGCGTTGAACAAGCGCATGAGGTCGTCTTGCAGCGAGAGATAGAAGCGGCTCTCGCCGGGGTCGCCCTGACGGCCCGAGCGACCGCGCAGCTGATTGTCGATGCGACGTGACTCGTGGCGCTCGGTGCCCAGCACGTACAGCCCGCCGACCTCGATGACCTTCGCGGCCTCGACGGCAACCTGCTCTTTGACGTTGTCGAACACGGCGTCCCACGCCGCCTCGTAGTCGTCGGGGGTGTCGACGGGCGACAGGCCCTTGGCGTTCATCTCGGTCACGGCGAGAAACTCGGCGTTGCCGCCGAGCATCACGTCGGTGCCACGGCCGGCCATGTTGGTGGCGACGGTGACCGAGCCGAGTCGGCCGGCCTGGGCGATGATCGAGGCCTCGCGCGCGTGGTTCTTGGCGTTGAGCACTTCGTGCTTGACGCCGCGCTTGGCGAGCAGGCGCGAGAGCAGTTCGCTCTTCTCGACGCTCGTGGTGCCGACGAGCACGGGCTGGCCCGCGGCGTGACGCTGCACGATGTCTTCAGCCACCTGCTCGAACTTCGACGACTCGTTCTTGTAGACGAGGTCGGGCTGGTCTTTGCGCTGCATGGGAAGGTTGGTCGGAATCGGAACAACGCCGAGCTTGTAGGTGCTCATGAACTCGGCCGCTTCGGTCTCAGCGGTACCGGTCATGCCCGACAGCTTCGAGTAGAGGCGGAAGTAGTTCTGCAGGGTGACCGTGGCGAGGGTCTGGTTCTCGGCCTTGACCGTGACGCCCTCTTTGGCCTCGATGGCCTGGTGAATTCCCTCGTTGTAGCGACGGCCGGCGAGGATACGGCCGGTGTGCTCGTCGACGATGAGCACCTCGCCGTTCATGACGACGTAGTCTTTGTCGCGCTTGAAGAGGGCGGATGCTTTGATCGCGTTGTTGAGGAACGAGATGAGAGGCGTGTTGGCCGACTCATAGAGGTTGTCGATGCCGAGGTGGTCTTCGACCTTCTCGATGCCCGGCTCGAGCACACCGACCGTGCGCTTCTTCTCGTCGACTTCGTAGTCGATGCCCGCCTGCAGGCGGCCGGCGATGCGCGCGAACTCGGTAAACCAGCGGTTCGCCTCACCCGACGAGGGGCCCGAGATGATGAGCGGGGTGCGCGCTTCGTCAATGAGAATCGAGTCGACCTCGTCGACGATCGCGAAGAAGTGGCCGCGCTGCACCATGTCGGCGGTCTGCCACGCCATGTTGTCGCGCAAGTAGTCAAAGCCGAATTCGTTGTTCGTGCCGTAGGTGATGTCGGCGGCATACTGCTCGCGCCGCACCTCGGGGGTCTGCCCCGAGAGAATGCAGCCGGTGGTCATGCCGAGGGCGCGGAAGATGCGGCCCATGAGCTCGCTCTGGTAGCTCGCCAGATAGTCGTTGACGGTCACGATGTGCACGCCGCGCGAGGGGATGGCGTTGAGGTAGGCCGCGAGCGTCGCGACGAGCGTCTTGCCCTCACCCGTCTTCATCTCGGCGATGTTGCCGAGGTGCAGGGCGGCACCGCCCTGCAGCTGCACATCGAAGTGCCGCATGCCGAGGGTGCGCTTGGCGGCCTCGCGCACGGCGGCGAAGGCTTCGGGCAACAGGTCGTCGAGCGATTCGTTGTTGCCGTAGCGCTCGCGCAGCTCGACGGTCTCGTTCTTCAGCTCATCGTCGGTCAGGTCGCTGAAGTCGTCTTCGAGCTGGTTGATCGCGTCAGCGTAGGCACGCAATCGCCGCAGAAGTCGACCTTCGCCGACCTTCAGTACTCGCTCGAGAACATTCGCCACTTCGGTTACTCCACTCGTCAGGCCGCCGCCACGTGCGGGGCAGCCGGGTCACGGCACGCCGCAGACCGCCGCAGAACGCGGCGCGCCCATGCTAGCAACTGC
The DNA here is from genome assembly GCA_038326585.1 of Actinomycetales bacterium. Classification (GTDB taxonomy): domain Bacteria; phylum Actinomycetota; class Actinomycetes; order Actinomycetales; family Microbacteriaceae; genus Microcella. Next base: position 5,148 of record JBBQKE010000053.1, read on the forward strand.
AGCATGGAGGGCGCGGGGCGCGTGTGCGCCCCGCGTGCTTCTGCAGTGCACGTGCTCACCTCTCAGTGGGTGAGCACGTGCAACGGAACCTCAGCCCCGACGCCGGCTCTTCGCCGGCGCGACCTCCTCGACTTCGGCCTCGAGGCTGATGACGCCATAGTTCCAGCCGGTGCGCCGATAGACGACGCTCGGTCGGTCGGTCTCTGCGTCGATGAACAAGAAGAAGTCGTGCCCCACGAGCTCCATGTGGTCGACTGCCTCGTCGAAGGTCATCGACGTTGACGGAAACACCTTCTGCCGAATGACGACGGGGGTGTACTGCTCGTCGTCGTCGCCGTCGCCGGGAGCCTCGACCTGCGGCAGCGGAATGCCGCCCGTGGCGACCTTCTCGATCACGTCGGGCGTCGCCGGCGTGATGTCGACGACGCTAAACCCATCGGCTGACGCCTCGTGCAACGAGACCGGTCGGTGCTTGCCCCGATGAACCTTCTTGCGATCTTTCGCGCGCCGCAATCGCTCGACCAGCTTGTCGATGGCGAGATCGAACGCGACGTACTTGTCGCTGCCCGACGACTCGGCTCGAATCACGGGGCCCGGCCCGACGAGGGTCATCTCAACGCGATCATCACCGGGGCGGCCGTTCTTCTCGTGGTGCCGCGAGACCTTGATCTCGAGCACGAGAGCCCGGTCGGCGAGGTGCTCGACCTTCTCTGCCTTTTCGGTGGCGTAGTCGCGAAACCGGTCGGTGATTCCCATGTTGCGACCGGTGAGAGTGATGTCCACGTCGACCTCCTGAGCAGTCAGCGTGTCGCCCGTCGGTCAGGCGAATGGTCACGCCTCCTTTCCCTCACGGTAGTCCTCTTCACGGTCGTTGTCATGGGGACCTTGGTCATCAGTCCTTATGAATCTCCAGGGGATGCTCGAAGCGCCCACGCGACGCAGGGTCGCGGCGATCGCGGCGCACCCTGCAACCTCGGCGCCGGCCGCCCTGAGCGCGAGCGTCGCGGCTCGCAGGGTCGCCCCGCTCGTGACCACGTCGTCGACGAGCACCACTCGGCGCCCGCGCACGCGCGAGCTCACCCGCCACCGCGCGGCGTCAGAGCCGAGCCGCGCGGCGAGGGTGCGCGACTTCTGAGGTGCGAAGTCGAGAGCTGCCGAAGGCCGCAGTGCTCGCAGCGCGGGCGTCACGACGAGGCCCGCGCGACGCGCGATGAGGGCGACGGGCTCGAACCCTCGCGTGCCCCGTGCCGCCCATGAACCGGGCACCGGAACGATCAGCTCTGCTCCCCCGTCGCACCACACCCGGTCGATAGCGAGGTCGAGCAAAGGAGCGAGCGGCCGCGCAAGCTCGGTTCTGCCCTGCTCTTTGAGCGCCAGCAGCACGCGCGGGGCTGGCCCCTGGTAGGGCAAGGCGGCGACGATGGGCACGCACACGACCGCGCCGGGTACCGCGCCGCCCACGAAGGGCGCAGAGCTCGGCGTGACGAGGTCGAGCTGGCCGAGCAGTGGCCGCGGTCGCAGGCCGAGGGCGCACGACGGGCAGAGCGCGCGGTCGGCGGCACCGCATCCGGCGCAGTCGACCGGCGCAATGAGCGCCCAGGCGTCGGCGAGCGCCCTCCGCACGCCGTCGATGATCGGAGCGGCGCGAGAGGCTGAGTCGAGGTTCACCGCCGCAGTGTGCACGACAGCAGGCCGCCCCCGACCCAGGCGGATCGTGCTGGGGAGAACCGCTACTGCTGAGTGCCGAGGAACTCAGCGAGCAGCCCGGTGTTCTGCCACCCCGACCCGCGGGGCTCGAACACCACGCCCTGGTCGCCGAGCACGCGAATGCCGTCGACACCGCCGTTGCCGCCGACGATCTGCATGGCCTCAGGTGGCAGGCCGAGCGGGCGGCTGCGCCCGCCGAGCTCGTGCAACTCGACCAGGCGTTGCTCATCGTCGCCGACCCCCGTAGCCGTGACCGAGGCGACCCGCACCTCATCGACCCACGTCGCGTCGATCGCCCGGTCACCCGTGAGCGGAAGGTCACGCAGCTCTCCGAGTCGAATCGGCACACCCGAACCCTCGTCACGAACAACGGCGGCGTACACCAGGCGGGGCTCGCCCGGGCCATCGAGCATGATGAGAATGCGAGCGCTGTCGCGAGAAAGATTGAGCGAGACGATGCGGGCGTCGTCGGGCAAAGCAGCCTCGACCTCGTGCACGGTGCCGTCGAGCTCGGTCGCGCGAATCGCTCCCTCTTGCGCCGGCACACTCCAGACGAACGTGTAGCCGTCAATGCTCGGAGCGATGAGCCCCGCGCGTTCGTCGAGCAGCACCGAGGGAGCATCACCGGTGCGCACGGCCCAGACCCCCTCATCGTTGACCAGCGTCGCGAGCGTGCTGGTCGGGGCGAGCGTAACGGCGCGCGCGTCGAGCTCGAGAACGCGCGCGCTGAGAGTGCCGAGCGGCTCGATACCGTCTCGGGCGGCGAAGCCGAACTCACCCTCATCGGTGCTCAGCAGCACTCGAGGGTCGACTTGCGGCACGATCTCGGGCGAGCCCGAGGTCCAGTCGGGAATCGCGACAGCGTTCTGGTCGACGGTCAACTGCACGCCCACGACGCCGCTGACACCACGCAGGCTCGCGGCGAGCTGCAACCGCAAGCGCTGCCGCTCGAGGTCGTTGAGCCCGAGCACCTCGTTCGTGAGGTCGACCTGAGCGATGCCCGCCGCGACCGTGACGGGCGAGAGGGCGAGCTGCGTGCCTTCAGGTATCGCCGAAACGGTGGCCCCGGCGCCAAGCCAGCTGCTCGACGGCTCGAGCACCGCGCGCACAATGCGGGTCGCGACCTCAGAGCGCACGGGGAACCAGCGCAGGTCGGGCACGAGATTGCGGAACGCCGCGTCGTAGTAGTAGAGCGTGTGCTGGCCGAACGCGCTCGGAAACGCCTGCTGCGAGATGAGAATGCCGTCGCCGAGCTCGGCGATGCGCCACTCACCGTCTTGCAGCACGAATCGAAACGGGGGAAGGGTCTGCGTTGCGCCGATATCAGCGGTCGTGTAGCGCCCTACCGCATCGACCGAGGCCACGATCGGCACGGTGTAGGTGAGGGTGTCGTCGCTCGTGCGCGAGGTCGCGCCATCGCGGCTGCGCACGAGCGTGCTCGCGTAGGGGTTCCAGACATCGGCAACGTCGTCGGCGAGATACGATCGGGCGATGCGGTAGTTGTTCTGAGCCGCGGCACCGGCGGCAAAGAACCCGATGAGAATCTCTTCTTGCGAGGCACCCTCTGAGGGCCCGGCCACGAGAAAGTCGACGCCCGAGTCGACGTCGGTCGCGAGGTCTCCGGCAGCCTCGACACCGCCCGAGAACGGCACAGACACGCACGCGG
>JBBQKE010000054.1:0-8135 GCA_038326585.1 Actinomycetales bacterium
CGCGCACCTGATCACCTGGTGGGGCTGGTTCGCGACGAGTGGGGGCTATGGCCGAGCGCGTGAGGTGACCGTCGACAATCAGTTGCCGGGCATCCTGGGCTCACTGCCTGATGCGCTGCAGAACTGGTGGGCGTATCAGCAGTCGATCTACGGGTATCACGTGGGGCTCACGAGCGATCACAACTACGACGCCCCCGCCCTCGGCTGGCCGCTGCTGCTGCGCCCGACCTACATGCACTACAGCGACCTCGGCGACGGTACTGCTGAAGCGATCACCGGAATTCCGAACCCGCTCATCTGGTGGGCCGCCGTGGCCGCAGTCATCACGATCGTGGTGATGCTGGTCGTGAGCGCAGTGCGGCGGATGCGCGGCACCCGTATTCCTCGACTGCCCGCACCAGGCTGGCCTCTCGCTGTCGTGCTCACCGGGGTCTTCGCCGGCTGGCTTCCGTGGCTGTTCTACCCCGAGCGCACGACCTTCTTCTTCTACACGATCGTCATCACACCGTTTCTCGTACTCGCCCTCACGATCGTGCTCAGCGCTGTGCTCGGTGCGCCGTCATACCCTGCCCCGCGTCGCGCTCTCGGCGCCACCGTCGTGCTCGTATTCATGATCGTCGTCGTCGCGATCAGCGCGTTCTTCCTGCCGCTCTGGACGGGCATGCCGACCGACATCGGGTTCATCCGGCTGCACTACTGGCTGCCGACGTGGATCTAGCGCTTTCCGTACACCGCTCGACGCAGCAGCCACTCGGCCGGGCCCGGCCGGTCGAGCGCCGCCAGCACGTTCGCGATGACGAGCGTGCCGAGCCACGTGATGACGGCGATCTGCGTCGCAACCGCGACACTCACGGTGCCGCCGAGACCGAGTGTGTAGGGCGCGAAGGCGATGACGAAGACGACCGACTGGGTGAGGTACCCGCTCAGTGAGCGCTGTCCGAGGGCTGCGATTGAGCGAGAGATCGGTCCCGCGGGTTTCGCCGTCGCACTGCCGAGCTCGCGACCCGAGGGCCGCCCGGCGACCAGCAGGGCGATGAGCGCCACATAGGCCGCACCGCCGACGGCGCCCGTCGCGGCGTGCAGCATGGCCGCGAACGGCTCAACGAAGGGGTTGAGTTCGATGACGCCGAGCAAGGCGAGCGCGATCGGCAGTGCCCCGAGAATCGAGAGGGGCAGGCCGATGCCCGCCGTGAGTCGGAGGGCGCGGCGATGCTTCCAGGGCTGCTCGAGCATGCGGTGGCGCGCCGCCCACATGCCGAGAATCATCGGGGCCAGCAGCCCGAGACCCGCGAACGGCACCGAGATCAGGGCAACCGACCACTCGGCGGCGCGCAGCAGCACGGCCATGCCGAAGGTCTCAGCGCTGGCCGAGCCGAAAGTGACGGTCGAGAGGCCACCGCCGGGCACTTTCGCGAGCAGGCCGCTCAAGCCCTCCAGAGCGCCGACCAGGATCAGGAACCCGAACGCGAGCCAGCCCACGATCGCGAGAGTGCGGCCGGGTGCTCGGATCAGCAACACGAGTGCGAGGCCGAGCAGGCCGTAGGTGCCGAGAATGTCGCCGAAGAACAGCAGCACTCCGTGCGCAGCACCGAAGGCGATGAGCCACAGGTTGCGGCGGATCAGCAGTCGGCGTGCGTCGGCGAGCGAGGTGCCCCGCGCATGCTCTCGCGTCAGCAGCTGCGTCATGCCGTAGCCGAAGAGCAGCGCGAAGAGCGGGTAGCTGCGGTTGTCAGCGAGCGTCGCGACGAGGGCGTTGACCCAGGGGTCGGCAGCAGCATCCGTCACCGGCTTGAAGAGCAGGCCGAGCTCGCGGCCGTAGAGGAAGAAGGGCACGTTCGCCACCGCGATGCCGAGAAGCACGAGGCCGCGCGCGACGTCGGGCGCCAGGGCTCGATCAGCGCGCGCCGTGGGCGCGAGGGCGGGCAGTGGCGGCGAGGGCTGAGCATCCGTCGTCATGACAGGCATCGTATTATTACTACATGGCGGATGCAAGCCGCGCTCAGCAGATTCGGCAAGATTACGTCGCGTAACGCGGAGACCCGCCCGGTGCGATGCCCGCGGCTAGCCTGGGCTGATGGCCGACCGCGACTATGGATTCCGCACGCGCGCGCTGCACGCGGGCAATGTTCCCGATGCGACGACGGGGGCGCGCGCGATACCGATCTACCAGTCGAGCGCGTTCGTCTTCGATTCGCCGGAAGACGCAGCCGCGCGGTTCGCGCTGCAGAAGTACGGCACGATCTACAGCCGTCTCGCGAACCCGACGACCGCGAGCTTCGAAGAGCGGGTCGCGAGCCTCGAGGGCGGACTCGGGGCGGTCGCGACGGCCAGCGGCCTCAGCGCGCAGTTCATCACGATCGCCTCGCTCGCGGGCACTGGCGATCACATCGTCGCCTCGTCGAACCTCTACGGCGGCTCGATCACGCAGCTCGACGTCACGCTGCGGCGGTTCGGGGTCGAGACGACCTTCGTCGCGAGCGATGACCCGGCCGACTACGCCGCGGCGATCATCGCGGGCCGCACCAAGCTCATCTTCGCCGAGACGATCGCGAACCCCAGCGGAGATATCGCCGACATCGAAGGGCTCGCCGCCGTCGCACACGCCGCCGAGATTCCTCTCGTAATCGACTCGACGATCGCCACGCCCTACCTGTGCCGACCGATCGAGTGGGGCGCCGACATCGTCGTGCACTCGGCCACGAAGTTTCTCGGCGGAGCCGGTACCACGCTCGGCGGCGTCGTCGTCGAATCGGGGCGCTTCGACTGGTCGAACCACAACTTTCCGCTCTTCGAAGAACCGGTGCCGCACTACGGCGGGCTCACCTGGCACGGCAACTTCGGCGAGTACGCCTTTCTCACGCGCTTGCGGGCCGAGCAGCTGCGCGACATCGGCCCAGCGCTCGCCCCGCACTCGGCGTTCCTGCTCGCCCAGGGTGTCGAGACGCTGCCCTACCGCATGCAGGCTCACGTCGACAACGCTCGCGTCGTCGCCGAGTGGCTCGCCGCCGACGGTCGCGTCGAGGCCGTGAACTGGGCCGGGCTGCCGAGCCACCGCCACCACGATCGGGCGGCGAAGTACCTGCCGCTCGGGCCGAGCTCGGTCTTCGGCTTCGTCGTCAAGGGCGGACGCGCTGTCGGCCAGGGAGTCATCGAGAACGTCGAGCTGGCGAGCCACGTCGCCAACATCGGTGATGCGAAGACGCTCATCATCCACCCCGCCTCGACGACGCACGCGCAGCTCACCGAGCAGCAGCTCATCGACGGCGGCGTGCACCCGGGGCTGGTGCGGCTCTCGGTCGGCATCGAAGACGTCGACGACATCATCTACGATCTCGATCAAGCGCTGGATGCTGCGCTGAAGGGGGCGTCGGCATGAGTGGCTCGAACGCTGGTGACACCACAGAGCAGGCCACCGTCACTCTCGCGAACGGGCTAACCTGCGATATTCCGGCGAGCTCGCCGCTGGCGAAACTTCTGAAGTCGCAGCGCACCTGGGTAGGGCCCGACGCAAAGCAGCGGCTGAGCATCCTGCGCACGGCGAAGAGCATCGCGATCGTCGGCGCCTCGCCGAACGCCGCCCGCAGTTCGTACTTCGTCGGCACCTACCTGCAGCAGTCGAGCGACTACCGGGTCTACTTCGTGAACCCGAACGCCACCGAGATTCTGGGCCAGCCGGCGTACCCCGACCTCGCGTCACTGCCCGAGGTGCCCGACATCGTCGATGTGTTCCGCAAGGCCAGCGACATTCCGTCGGTCATCGACGACGTGCTCGCCGTCGGAGCGCCGACCGTGTGGGTGCAGCTCGGCATCTACAACGAAGAGGCCGCGCGCTATGGCGAAGAGCACGGGCTCACCGTCGTCATGGACCGCTGCATCAAGGTCGAGCACGCACGCTTTCACGGCGGGCTCTACCTCATGGGTTTCGACACGGGCGTCATCTCGTCGAAAAAGCAGGTGCGCTAGACCTGCCGCCGACCCGGGATGCGGGGCTAGGGTCGCACCATGATCGCCAGCGCAGCATCCCTCGCCACCGACATCGGCGGCCCCTTCGACCTCATCGGCGGGCTGCCCGTGCACGCGCTCATCGTGCACGTGGCCGTGGTCGTGCTGCCGGTGGCCGCACTCGCGCTCATCGTCGTGCCCGCCTTGCCGCGCGTGCATCCGCTCGTGCGGTGGAGCGTTGTCGGCGCCCTCGCTGTCGGAGCGCTTGCCGCGTGGTTCGCGGCAGAGTCGGGCGAGGTGCTCTCCGACCGCGTCGGCGAGCCGAGTGTGCACGCCGCGGCGGGCGAGGGGGTGCCCCTCATCGCGGGTGTGCTGCTCGCGCTCGGCATCGCCTGGGCTGTCGTCGATCTGCTCACGGCACGTGAACGCGCGGCCGGAGTTCGCCGCTCGCGGGCCCTGCTCGCGACCCGCATCGCGGTGAGCGTCGTCGCCGCAGCGTGGGCCGGCTACACGATCTACGCCACGATCGTCGCCGGGCACTCGGGCGCGGTCGCCACCTGGTTGCCGCGAGTAGGCGGCTGAGCGGCTGCACCTGCGGTTCGGGATGCGCGGCTAGGGTCGCACCATGACGTCGACCACAGCATCCATTGCCGTCACGGTTGTCGGCGGCCCCACCGCCCTGCTCGAGTGGGCGGGCCTGCGGCTGCTTCTCGACCCCACGTTCGACGCGCCGCAGCGCTACGGGCCCGACCCCGACGACCTCGAGAAGACCGCGGGCCCGGCCGTCGCGTTCAGCGAGCTCGGCCGCGTCGACGCCGCGCTCGTCTCGCACCACCACCACGAAGACAATCTCGACCTCGCGGGGCGCGACCTCGCCCTGACGCTGCCGCTCGTCGTGACAACGCCCGCGGGTGCTGACGACCTGACCGCCCGCGGCGGCGCGGCGCGCGTGATCGGGCTCGCCGATGACGAGTCGATCGCGCTCGACGACCCCGCGGTCGTGGGTGCGGCCGTCGCCGACGCGGCTCCCGCTGGCGCTCGACTGCACGCGCTGCCCGCCCAGCACGGTCCCGCCGAGTGGGCCGAGCGACTCGGGCCGGTGTGCGGATTCCTGCTCACGGCGCCCGGGCATCCGACTGTCTACGTCTCGGGCGACAACTCAGAAGTCTCGGTGGTCGAGGCCATCGTGGCCCGATACGGCCCGGTGGATGCTGCGGTGCTCTTCGCGGGCGCCGCGCGCATTCCGGCGATCGACGCCGCCCTCACACTCACGGCGGACGACGCCCGCGTCGCCGCCTTCACGCTCGACGCGCGCAGAGTGGTCGGGCTGCACGTCGACCAGTGGACGCACTTCAGCGAGGGCCGCGACGCCCTCGAGCGGGCGTTCGCCGGGCTCGAGTCGCCCGCGGGTGGTGCGCTCCTCGCGCACACGCCGTCGGGCTCGCGCACCGAGGTCGCCCTCTAGCGAGAGCCGCGCATCCCCCGCCGCCGCGCTCGCGCCCGCGCCCGCCTCGTCGACTCATACTGTTTGCGACACATCGCACGGTCCGGAACGTACGAGGTGTCGCAAACAGTGAGAGATGAGGGGTGATCCGGAGGACGTAGGCCCCGAGACGCCGAACCGCGGGTCGACTGCCCGGCCCGGCTAGCGGGCGCGGGTCGACTCTAGAAGTCGGTGTTGAGCGGGTGCGCTCCGACGCGCTGGTCGCGATCGGCGGCCGCGATCGTCGCCATGTCGTCGGCCGACAGCTCGAAGTCGAACACGGCGGCGTTCTCGAGCATCCGCTCGCGACGCACCGTCTTCGGAAACACGATGAGACCCTCCTGCAGGTGCCAACGAATCGCGATTTGCTGCACAGTCTTGCCGTGGCGCTCGGCGATGGCGGCGAATCCCGGCAGCTCGGCGAGGTCGTAGTTGGCGCTGCCGAGCGGGCTCCACGACTCGGTCAGGATGCCGCGCGCCTCGTGGAAAGCCCGCTGGTCGCGCTGCTGAAAGGCCGGGTGCAGCTCGATCTGGTTGACCACGGGCACGACGTCCGTCTCGGCCGCGAGGTCGTCGAGATGCGTCTGCATGAAGTTCGAGACGCCGATCGACGTCGCGAGCCCTGCGTCGCGCACCTCGATAATGGCCTGCCACGACTCGATGTGCTTGCCGTACTTCGGCGCAGGCCAGTGGATGAGATAGAGGTCGACCTGCTCGAGCCCGAGCCGCTCCAGGCTCGCCTCAGCCGCGGCGCGCACGGTGTCGCGGCCCTGATCGCTGTTCCAGAGCTTGGTGGTGATGAAGAGCTCATCGCGCGGGATTCCGGATGCGGCGATCGCCTTGCCGACGCCCGCCTCGTTCTTGTAGACGCGCGCGGTGTCGATGTGGCGGTAGCCGACCTCGAGCGCCTCGCTCACCACCCGCTCGGCCTCGTCGTCGTCGATCTGCCACACCCCGAGCCCGAACTGCGGGATGCGGTGGCCGTCGGAAAAGGCGAGGTGCGGAGTCGGAATCGCGTCAGTCATCCTTCCAGTCTCTCGCATCAACCTCAGAGCGTGCCCGGCACCGCCCGCTCGTCGGGTCCGACGTAGAGGCTCAGCGGGCGGATCAGCGCGTTCGCCGCGAGCTGCTCGCGCACGTGGGCCGTCCAGCCGGTCACCCGTGCGGCGATGAACAGCGGCGTGAACAGCTCGGTGTCGAAGCCGACGAGGTCGTATGCCGGGCCCGAGGGGTAGTCGAGGTTGGGCTTGATGCCCTTCGACTCATCCATCGCCCGCTCGAGCGCGTCGTAGAGGTCGAGCACTTCGGGCCGCTCGTAGTGCGCGACGAGCGTCTCGAGCGCGGCCTTCATCGTCGGAACCCGCGAGTCACCAGACTTGTAGACCCGGTGCCCGAAGCCCATGATCTTGCGCTTCGCGGCGAGCGACTCGGTGAGCCAGCTCTCAGCGTTCTCCGCTGAGCCGATCTCGCGGAACACGTGCATGACTGCCTCGTTTGCCCCACCGTGCAGGGGGCCTTTGAGTGCACCGATCGCGCCCGTCACGGCCGAGTAGACGTCGCTGAGCGTCGAGGTGATGACGCGCGCCGTGAACGTCGAGGCGTTGAACGAGTGCTCGGCGTAGAGAATCATCGACACGTCGAACGCGTTCACGACAATGAGCTCGGGCACCTCGCCGAACGTCATGTGCAAGAAGTTGGCTGAGTAGCCGAGGTCGTCGCGGGGCTCGACGAGCTCTTGGTCGCGCAGACGGCGCTGGGCGTAGGCAACGATCGACGGCAGCTGCGCCCACATGCGGATGCTGCGCTCGAGCGTGAGGTCGGCATCGATCCACGTGGCGTCGGTCGTGAGGGTGTGATCGAGGGCGCCGAGCACGCTCACAGCCGTGCGCACAACATCCATCGGATGCGCGGTGAGCGGCAACGCATCGATCGCGTGCTTCACCGTCGAGTCGAGGTGCCGCATCGAGCGCTCGAGCGTCTCGAACTCGGCGAGCTGCTGAGGCGTCGGCAGTTCGCCGTGCCACAGCAGGTAGGCGACTTCTTCGGCCGTGCACTTCGCGGCGAGCTGCTGCACGGGGTAGCCGCGATAGAGCAGCGAGTTGGTCTCGGGGTTCACCTTCGACACGGCACTCTCGTCGACGACGACGCCGGCCAGGCCCTTGCGAATCTCGGTCTCAGTCATGGGGTCTCCTTGGGTCTAGCGGCCGTTATAGGTATAGATGCTCGAGTCGAACGCGTTGTAGGCCTCGTAGTCGAGCAACTCATAGAGCCTTCCCCGAGTCTGCATGGTGGCGACCTCGCCGTCGAGCGTTCCGGTCGATTGCAGCGTGTCGAGCGCGCGCTCAATGGCGCCGAACGCGATGCGCAGCAGCGACACGGGATGAATGACGAGGTTGACACCGACGTCGGCAAGCTGGGCGTGCGTGAAGAGCGCGCTCTTGCCGAACTCGGTCATGTTGGCCAAGATCGGCACGTCAACGGCCGCGCGCATCGCCGCGAACTCGTCGAGGCTCGCCATCGCTTCGGGAAAGATGGCGTCGGCCCCGGCTGCCTCGAGAGCTTTGGCGCGGTCGATCGCGGCGTCCATTCCCTCGACCCCGCGAATATCGGTGCGAGCCATGATCACGAGGTCGGGGTCGCGTCGCGCATCGACCGCCGCGCGAATGCGCTTGACCGCGGTGTCGGCATCGACGACCGCTTTGCCGTCGAG
>JBBQKE010000055.1:0-8044 GCA_038326585.1 Actinomycetales bacterium
CCGTGAGCATCCTGATGCGTGCGTCGACCCAAGCGTTACTCGACGCGCTCGCCGTTCGTGGCGCTGCCATCGTCAAGAGCCAGTTGCGCGGTCGAGTGATCAGCGCCGTCGATGCGGGCGGTCAGGCCCTGCTGGGCACCACCTCGAGTGCCCGCGTCGCGACCCTGCTAGGACAGGGCCTTGATGCGATGGACGGCTACATCGGGCGCTACCTTCCCCAGCTCATCCTCACGGCCGTCGCGACGCCCCTCGTCGTCACCGCACTGCTGCTGTCGGACTTCGTCACCGGTATCACGGTCATTCTCACTCTGCCGCTCATTCCCGTTTTCATGGCGCTCATCGGAATGGCCACGCAAGCCGTGCAGCGCAAGCAGTGGCAGCAGCTCCAGGCCCTGTCGCAGGGGTTCCTCGAGGTCGTGCAAGGGCTGTCGACCCTCATGGTGTTCGGCCGCCACCACCGGCAGACCGAGCGCATCGCCGATGTCACCGAGGAGTACCGCCGTCGCACCATGAAGGTGCTCCGACTCTCGTTTCTCTCGGGCTTCACGCTCGAGCTCGCGGCGAGCCTGTCGGTCGCGCTCGTCGCGGTTTCGGTGGGCGTGCGCCTGATCGATGGCGACATTGGTCTCGCGCTCGGACTGTTCGTGCTGATCCTCGTGCCTGAGGCCTACTTGCCGCTGCGGCAGGTCGGCGCCCAGTTCCATGCCGCGAGCGAGGGCATCGCTGCGGCCGACGATGTGCTCACGCTGCTCGAGACCTCTCCCGCGCTCGTGCCCGGCCCACCCCCGCTGTCGTCACACAACGTCGACACCGGTAGCGGCAGCGACGTTCTTCGACCACAGCGAGCCACGGAGCACCCGGCAAGCGCAACCGGCACGCCTGCGCTGGCAGTGCGCGATCTCACGGTGCGGCGCGGCGATCGAGTCGTCGTCGACCGGCTGTCGGGCGAATGGATGCCCGGCACCGTGCTCGCGATCACCGGCCCGAGTGGTGCTGGCAAGAGTTCGCTGCTGGGCGCGGTGCTGGGCCTCGTCGAAGCCGATGGCGACATCGAGCTCGACGGTGCACTCGTCGCGGCGCACGACCGTTCGTCGCGCATCGCTTGGGCCGGCCAGCGCCCCGACTTGACCGGCGGAACCCTCGACCGCGTGGTTGCTCTCGGCGCGACGCGCGTCGACTCGGCACTGGTCACCCGATCACTGCACTGGGCGGCGGCTGACGACGTGCCGCGCGATACCGAGCTCGGCGCGGCCGGCGAGGGCTTGTCGGGCGGGCAGGCGCAACGCGTCGCCCTGGCACGCGCTCACTACCGGGCGGTCGAGAGATCGAGCCGCGTCGTGTTGTTCGACGAACCCACCTCGGCGCTCGATACCGCGACCGAAGCCCGCGTCATCGCTGGAATGCGGAACTTGGCCGACGAGGGCCGCCTGGTGATCGTGGTCACCCACCGTCGTGACGTCATGGCTGCGGCGGATGCTGTGCTCGCGCTCGACGGGGCCGCCGACGCCCCGATCTTCGACGCTGTGGGGTCCGAGCAATGAGGGGCAGCGAGCTGCTCGACGGGCACGGCACGCGCGACCGCACCGCGCGGCGACCCATTCTGCGAGCATCCCTGCCCTCACTGCGCGCCTTCTGGCCGTCGCTTGCGTTGGGGGTGCTGGCGAGTGGTTCTGCCGTTGCTCTTCTCGCTACCAGTTCATGGCTCATCGCGCGCGCCGCCGAGCAGCCGCCGATTCTCTTTCTCGGGTTTGCGATCGTCGGTGTGCGCGCGTTCGCGCTCGGTCGCGCGGTGTTCCGCTACCTCGAGCGCCTCGTGGCCCACGATGCGGCCTTCCGAGCGCTGGGAACGCTGCGGGTCAGTGTCTTTCGCCGACTGCTACCGGTCGCGCCCGACGGTCTGAGCGGGGTGCGTCGCGGCGACCTGCTCACCGCGCTCGTGCGCGATGTCGATGCTCTGCAAGATCTGCCGCTACGCGTGCTTCAGCCCATCGTCACGGGTCTCGTGGTCAGCGGCCTCGCCGTTGTCGGCATCTGGTGGGTGTCACCCGCGGCAGGCGCCGCGGTGCTCGTGGGGCTCGTCGTCACCACGGTCGTCGCCGCTGCGGTCATGGCCTCGGTGAGTCGTGATGCCGACGCGCGCATCGCTCCGCTGCGGGCCCAGCTCGCCGACGCGGTGCTCGAGTATCTGACGCGCTGGGAAACCTTGCGCGCGTTCGGCGCCGATGTCGAACGCCGCGAGCGCGTCGTCGACCTTGACGCTGAACTTCGCCGAGCGCAGACACGCCAGTCTGCTGCGGCGGGCAGTGTCGCGGCGCTCTTCACGGCGGGCGCAGGCGCCACGCTGCTCGCAGTTCTCTCGGTGACCGAGCCGGTGTTCATAAGCGGAGCAATCACCGGCCCCGTGCTCGCGTTGCTCGTGCTGGTTCCCCTCGCGGTCTTCGAACTGGTCGCCGCGTTGCCGGGTGCTCTGTCAGCATGGTGGCGCGTTCGTGCGAGTGCCGACCGCATTGCATCGATCGTGCCGGCCAGCACACCGCCCGAGTTGCCGACGGCACCGGTGATGCCCATTGCTGTGCCCCACGGCCCGCTCTCGATTCGGCTTCGCGGCGTAACGGCCCGGTGGCCCGGTGACCCACGACTGGCGCTGTCGGCCATCGATCTCGATCTCGCGCCGGGAGATCGTCTCGTCGTCGAGGGTTCGAGCGGCGCTGGCAAGACGAGCCTTGCGCACGTGCTCGTGCGCTTTCTCGATCACGAGGGCGAATACCTGTTGGGTGGCGTCGACGTGCGCGCGATGCACCCCGACGACGTTCGACGGCACGTCGTGCTGTGCGAGCAGAGCCCCCATCTCTTCGATGAGAGCATCCGCCAGAACCTGCTGTTCGCGCGCGACACCGCGACCGACGACGATCTGCTCACCGTGCTTGATCGGGTCGGCCTGGGCGGGTGGTGTCGCGCACGTGGTGGTCTGGATGCGCCCGTCGGCGAGCGAGGTCGCCTGGTCAGCGGCGGCGAGGCGCAGCGCATTGCTCTCGCACGGGCACTGCTCACCGATGCTCCCGTGCTCGTGCTCGACGAACCGACGGCGAACGTCGATCCTGACCGGGCCGAGCTGCTGCTCGACGAACTGCTCGGTGCCGCGGCGTCACCCGATCGGGCGATCCTGGTGATTTCGCACACGCCGGTTCCCGACCGTCTCGCGACCTCTCGACTGCGGCTGCAGGCTCCGCGCGCGTGAGCGCGGCGGGCGACGCTGTGCGCCGCTAGGGTTAAGGCGCCACCGCACCGTACATCGACCCTCAAGGAAGAGGACATTTACCATGGTGCGCACTACCGGTCCCGGCCCGAGCTTCATGACGAGCGACGACGGAGTTCCGGTCTATCGTCCCGGTCTGGACGAAGACCCCGATGCGCCTCGCACGATGCGCATTGAGCGCGACAGTCTCGGCGAGATGCCGATTCCGGCTGACGCCTACTGGGGCATCCACACCGCGCGCGCGCTCGAGAACTTCCCCATCACCCGGCGTGCGCTCTCCAACCACCCGAACCTGATCGTCGCGCTCGCGATGGTGAAGCAGGCCGCGGCCAGGGCAAACAAAGAGATCGGTGTTCTTCGCGCTGAACGAGCCGATCTCATCGACGAGGTCTGCTCTGAGATCATCGACGGCCACCTGCATGATCAATTCGTGCTGGGCGTGCTGCAGGGTGGAGCGGGCACGAGCACCAACATGTGCACGAACGAGATCATCGCCAACCGTTGCCTCGAGTTGATGGGAAATCAGAAGGGCGACTACGAGAGCTTTCACCCGAATGACCACGTCAACCGCAGTCAGTCGACGAACGACGTGTACCCGACCGCGATCAAGCTCGCCATGGTGTTCAGCCTCGAGAGCCTGCTGGCCGAGCACCGACTGCTGATCGATTCGTTCGCCGCCAAAGGCCAGGAGTTCGCGCAGATTCTCAAGGTCGGCCGCACGCAGATGCAAGACGCCGTGCCGATGACGCTCGGTCAAGAGTTCCGTGGTTTTGCGACGACCCTCGGCGAAGACCAAGAGCGGCTCGGCGAAATCATTCCGTGGCTCAACGAGATCAACATGGGGGCGACGGCCATAGGCACCGGCATCACGGCCGACCCGCGCTATGCCGAGTCGGTGCGACGTCACTTGAGCGAGATCTCCGGGCATGCCATGGTGACGGCCCCCGACTTGATTGAAGCGACGAGCGACACGGGGGTCTTCATGACCGTCTCGGGCACGCTCAAGCGCGCCGCCGTGAAGCTCTCGAAAATCTGCAACGACCTGCGGCTGCTGTCGAGTGGGCCCCAAGCGGGGTTCGGTGAGATCAACCTTCCGCCTCGTCAGGCCGGAAGCTCGATCATGCCGGGCAAGGTGAATCCGGTGATTCCCGAGGTCGTGAACCAGGTCGCGTTCTCGATCATCGGCGCTGACGCGACGGTCACGGCGGCGGTCGAAGGCGGTCAGCTGCAACTCAACGCGTTCGAGCCCGTGATTGCGACGAGCATCATGCAGTCGCTGGCCTGGATGTCGAACGCGTGTCGAACCCTGCGGATCAACTGCATTGACGGCATCACCGCGAACACCGAGCATCTCGCAGCGATGGTTGAGGCCAGCGTGGGGGTGGTGACGGCGTTGACTCCCTACCTGGGCTACCAGGAGTCGGCGGCCCTCGCCTATGAGGCACTGTCGACCAAGGTGCCGGTTCGACAGCTCGTCATTCAGCGCGGGCTCATGACCGAGGCCGAGATTGCGAAACTGCTCTCACCCGAGCGGCTCAGCGGTGTCGTGCCGGCGACGGGTGCGATTCCGCTGCCGATGGTCGCGCCCGAGAGCTGAGGGGCGGGGGCGCCGAGCGCCACAGCTGCAGAGTCGCGTACGACCTCCACGGTGCCCAGTGCTCTCCGAGTCGAGCCGCCTCACCGGGGCTCGTGGCGACGCCACGCTCGCGCAGGTTGCGCAGCAGCACGAGATCTGTCGTCAGCAGCACATCGGGAGACCCGAGCACGCGCATCGTGACGTAGTCGGCGGTCCACGGGCCGATTCCAGAGCGACGCAGCAGGCGCGATCGCAATTCGGCCGTCGAGAGCCCGACATCGAGTTCGAGCTCGCCGGAGGCGAGGGCCAGTGCCGTGGCGTGAATCGCCTGCACACGGCTGCGAGGACCGCGCAGCACCGATAAGCCGTGCTCCGCGATGAGTTCGGCAGAGGGGAACCGACGCAGCGCCGCGGCGGGCCCGGGGTCGTCCGATCTCGTCAGGCTCGACCGTTCGTGAGTCCCTTGTGGGTCGAGGTCGGCGGCGAGGCGCCCCAACACGGTGCGCGCGGCCGCGAGCGAGATCTGCTGCCCGACCATGGTGCGCAACAGTGTTTCGGCGGCGTCGACCGACCCCGGAATCCGGATGCCCGGTATCGCCCGCACGAGAGGCGCCAGTGCGGCGTGCCGCCCGAGGTGCTCATCGATCGCGGGGGAGTCGGCATCGAGGTCGAACCAGCGGCGAACGCGAGCGGTGAGCGGCTGCAGGTCGCTGAGCGTCGAGAGACGAGCGCTGACCCGAACACCGGGCCTCGCGCGATCGAGCGCGACGCGAACGTGCGCCTCGCCCCCCGGCAGGTGCAGCAACCGCTCGACACTGCCGTCGCCGAGGTCGACGCGCTCGACACCAGCGATCGCGTGGTCCGCGAGGTAGCGCAACACACCCTCGCCGTCGAAGGGCGCTCGCGCCGCGAGTCGCACCGACACCGTGGTTCCTCGGGGCGTCGAGCTGCCCTGCCGGCCGTGACGTCCGCGCCGCGCGAGCGTTCGCAGCTCGAGGGGGGTGAGCTGGTAGATCTCGCGCATCGTGTCGTTGAACTGGCGGATGCTCGCGAACCCGGCCGCGAACGCGACATGCGACACGGGCAGGTCGGTTGCCGCCAGAAGCGACCGCGCCGAGTCGGCCCGGTGGGCCCGCGCGAGAGCAAGCGGACCAGCACCGAGTTCATCGCCGAGCACCCGCGCCACCTGGCGGGTGCTATAGCCGAGTCGATGCGCGAGCCCTGATACTCCCTCGCGCTCGACCACGCCGTCGAGAATCAGGCGCATTGCCCGGCCAGCGAGATCGTCGCGCAGATTCCAGTCAGGGTTTCCCGGCACAGCGTCGGGCTGGCACCGCTTGCACGCCCGCAACCCCGCCTCGTGTGCTGCCGCCGCGGTGGCGTAGAAGCGCACGTTGTGAGGCCGCGGGGTCGCTGCCGGGCAGCTCGGCCGACAGTAGATTCCGGTCGAGTGAACTCCGGCAATGAACTGCCCATCGAACCGCGCATCGCGAGACGACAGGGCGCGGTAGCAACGGTCGTGGTCGAGAAGGGGCATGCAGCCAGCGTGCCAGGGACCGGTCACCCACGCCAGCGGAAATCAGACATGGCTGATCCGGCATGAATCCGCGGCAGCGCATTACAGTTGCCCCCATGACAGAGCCCACCCCTTTCGCCGCACATGGCGCGATTCCCGACTACAGTGCGACCGGCACCGGCGCGGCAGCGGCTCCCGCACTGCAGTCGGCACCGAGCGAGGTGCGCCTCGAGACGCACTCAGCCCAGACCGGCATGCCAGCGCCGCGGCACACGAGCGCGGGTCTCGTGGTTGCCTCCGTCATCGGCTTCATCGTGGTGTCGCTGTCGCTGCTCTTCGTGCTCGCCTACCTGTTCGTGGGCTTCGGCGTCGCCGGTGTCGTCATCGGGGGGTTGCTGGCGCTCGTTCCGCTGGCCATCGTGTTCTGGGGCATCCGATGGATTGATCGGTGGGAGCCCGAGCCGCGTGGCGCGCTTGTCTTCGCATTCTTGTGGGGAGCGGGCATGAGCGTGCTGATCGCCCTCATCGTCGACGCTGAAGTGCAGAACGTCATTGCGGCAGCGGGGCTCGGGGGCTTCGGGGTCGAGTTCTTCGGTTATGCCGTGCAGGCGCCCATCGTCGAAGAGGTCGGCAAAGGCCTCGGCGTGCTGCTGCTCTTCTTCGCCGTGCGCCGGCACTTCGACGGGCCCGTCGACGGCATCGTCTATTCCGCCTGGGTGGCGGGCGGTTTCGCCTTCACCGAAAACATTCTGTACTTCGGTGCCGAGCTCGCATCGTCGTCACCGGCCAGCACGATCGAGGTGTTCTTCATTCGTGGCCTCATGTCGCCGTTTGCGCACGTCATGTTTACAGCTTTCATCGGTGCAGCGATCGGATACGCGGCTCAGCGACCAGGCCGTTGGCGCGGCGTGGTCGCCTTCGCCATCGGCCTCATTCCAGCGATACTTCTGCACGCCTTCTGGAATGGAGTGCTGTTCTTCATCACCGACTTCTATGGCTACTACGTTCTCGTGCAGGTACCGCTGTTCATCGTGGCCGTGTGGCTCGTCTCGCTGTTGCGACGGCAAGAGCAGCGCATCACCAGTGAGCGCCTGAGCGAATACGCCGCAGTCGGGTGGTTCCACGAGCAAGAGGTGGCGATGCTGTCGAGCCTCGCGGGCCGCCGAGACGCTCTTCGGTGGGCGCGGGCTCACGGTGTGAAGCCCGTCATGCGCGACTTCATTCGCGACGCGACGAGCCTCGCGTATGCGCGCCAGCGAATCCTCGGCGATCGCGATTCGATCGGGTCGCAAGCCGATGAAGCCGTTCTGCTTCAGAAAGTGGCAGCGTCGCGGCACGCACTGCGGGGTGTAGCACCCACCGCGTGACGCATGCCGAGTGAGCGGCGCACTCGCTCAGCGTGTCGCCGTCGGGAATGCTGCCTCAGAGAGGACTCGCCGCCCAGTGGCGGGGCGATGCCTCCGGCGCTTCTGGGCGGCGAGTTGACCTGACACCAGTGTGCGCCTCGTGCTGCGCGTTTGGCAAGACCCTGATGCCGTTCGTGATCGGTCGCCGACCCCCTATAGGGGGAGAGGCTGAGGCTAGGTCGTGATTGCTACCCTGGCGACGACCCGCCCGACCACCACGGGAAGGTCTACACCGAGCGCGGCCGCGTGTCGTGAAGGGCGAAGGGTGACAGTCACGATGCAGATCTGCG
>JBBQKE010000056.1:0-7918 GCA_038326585.1 Actinomycetales bacterium
ACGCCCACGGCGCGTGCACGGGCATGCCGTACGGGGAATGTAGAACAACGCGCCAGTCGCCCAACTCATCCCGGAAGCGTTCGACAACGAGCGTGGTGTCGCTCGGCACATGACCGGTGGATGCCTTCTGCTCGGTCAACAGCGCCTCGAGGTTCGCGACGGCGCGGTCGTCGAGACCCGCGGCGGCGAGGCGCTCGCGGCGGGCATCCGGCGACGCGGTCGCGAGCTCGCGGGTCGTGCGCCCGACCGCGCGGCCGAGCTCGGCGGGGCGGCCGAGCCCGTCTCCCTTCCAGAACGGCACCTTGCCGGGTTGGCCGTAGGCGGGCGTCACGATGACCTGGTCGTGGGTGATCTCTTGGATGCGCCAGCTCGTGGTGCCGAGGGCGAAGACGTCGCCGACGCGCGATTCGTAGACCATCTCTTCATCGAGCTCGCCGACGCGCCGACCGACGCCCTCGCCCGCGATGAAGACGCCGAAGAGCCCGCGATCGGGAATCGTGCCGCCGCTCGTCACCGCGAGCCGCTGCGCGCCGGGTCGACCGGTGAGGGTGCCCGCGACGCGGTCCCACACGATGCGCGGCCGCAGCTCGCTGAACCGGTCGCTCGGGTAGCGGCCGCTCAGCAGGTCGAGTACGGCGTCGAAGGCGCTGCGAGGCAGCGTCGAGAAGGGGGCGGCGCGACGCACCTGGTCGAACCACTCTTCGACATCGCACGGTTCGAGGGCGACATGCGCAACGGTCTGCTGGGCGAGCACGTCGAGCGGGTTCGAGAGCACGTGCA
Organism: Actinomycetales bacterium; assembly: GCA_038326585.1. Classification (GTDB taxonomy): domain Bacteria; phylum Actinomycetota; class Actinomycetes; order Actinomycetales; family Microbacteriaceae; genus Microcella. The sequence goes on from JBBQKE010000056.1 coordinate 781, forward strand.
GCTCTTCGATGAGCCCCGCGGTCATGCGCTCGCTCGTCACGGTCGCGTGCAGCACGTCGAGCCGGTGCTTGGGCACGAGCACGCCGCGGCTGATCTCGCCGACCTGGTGGCCCGCGCGGCCGACGCGCTGCAGCCCGCTCGCGACGCTCGGCGGCGCCTCGACCTGAATGACGAGGTCGACCGCACCCATGTCGATGCCGAGCTCGAGGCTGCTCGTCGCGACGACGCAGCGCAGACGGCCGGTCTTGAGCGCATCTTCGATCTCGCCGCGCTGCTCTTTGCTGACCGAGCCGTGGTGGGCGCGGGCGAGCAGCGGCTCTGCCCCGCCTGTCGCGCCTGCCTGCGCCATCATGTGCGCGGGGATGCTCTGCTCGGGCAGGTCGAGACCGAGTCTGACGGAATAGATCTCGTTGAGCCGCGCGGTCAACCGCTCGGCGAGCCGCCGCGAGTTAGCAAACACGATCGTCGAGCGGTGCTCGAGCACGCGGTCGACGATGCTCTCTTCGACGTGCGGCCAGATCGACGGGGTCTGCGGTGCCCCTGAAGTGTCGGGCGATGCCGCATCGCCGCCGATGACGGGCGGCTGCGTCATGTCGTCGACCGGCACGACGACGCTGAGGTCGAAGGTTTTCGCGGCCGGGGGCTGCACGATCGTCACGGGCCGGCCGCCGCCGAGATAGCGGGCGACCTCGTCGGGCGGCCGCACGGTCGCCGAAAGTCCGATGCGCTGTGCGGGGCGAGCAAGGCGTGCGTCGAGGCGCTCGAGCGTGAGAGCCAGGTGCGCGCCGCGCTTGGTGCCGGCGACGGCGTGCACCTCGTCGATGATGACCGTCGTGACGCCCTCGAGTGTCTCGCGGGCGCTCGCCGTGAGCATGAGGTAGAGGCTCTCGGGAGTCGTGATGAGAATGTCGGGCGGTGACTTCTGCAGTGCTCGGCGATGGGCGCTCGGGGTATCACCGCTTCGCACACCGACCGTGATTGTCGGGGCCGTGCCGCCGAGCCGCAGTGCGGACTGCGTGATGCCGATGAGCGGCGAGCGCAGGTTGCGCTCGACGTCGACGCCGAGCGCCTTGAGCGGGCTGATGTAGAGCACGCGCGTGCGGTGGCGCGGGTCATCGGGCACCGGCACTGCAGCGAGCTGGTCGATCGACCAGAGAAAGGCCGCGAGCGTCTTGCCCGAGCCGGTCGGGGCGATGACGAGCGCGTCGCCGCCGGTCGAGATGGCGTTCCAGGCGCCGAGTTGCGCGGGTGTCGGGGCGGGGAACGCGCCCGTGAACCACTCGCGCGTGGCGGGCGCGAACCGGCCCAGCACGTCGTCGGGCGCGGGCACGGTCATCCCCCCATTCTCGCCCTGCCCGCTGACAGCGCGCCCACGCTCAGGTGTACTGGGCGCGCAAGAAGGTGAGCACGTCGGCGAGCTCAGGCTCGCTGACCGAGTGGCCGATGCCCTCGTAGATGCGCTCCGTAAGGGTGACGTGGTGCGGTAGCCAGCGTTGAGTTGCGGCGACGAACGAGTCGGGAATCACGGTGTCGTGCGTGCCGCGGCCCCAGAAGACGGGCGGGGCGAGCTCGGCGAGCCGGGCATCGGCCGGGGCGTGGCCGGGAACGACGAACCCGGCGAGTGAGACGGCGAAGCCGAACCGCTCAGGAGCGTGCCGCATGAGGTGGATGCTTATCGCCCCGCCCTGTGAGAACCCGAGCAGCCCGACCGAGGTTGCCTGCACGCCGTCGAGCCAGTGCAGAATGCCGCGCGCGGCCGCGTCGGCGCCCTCGGATCTGCTCTCGTTCGTCGCAGCGTTCAGGTCGTACCAGCTGTAGCCCGGGCCGGCGCGCAGGGGCGCGCGCAGCGAAGCGATGACGGGTTGCAGCGGCAGATGCGGCGCGAGCCCGAACAGGTCGCCCTCGTGCGAGCCATAGCCGTGCAGCAACACGAGAAGTGGTCGTCCGGCGCGCTCTGCTTCGGGGGCCGACCACAGCACGGCGCTCTCGTCGATCAACTGCATGGCGCTCATGCGTTCCATCGTGTCAGGTGCGCCCGCGAGGGCTCTGCACGCGACAGAATGGAGCATGGCTTCTGTGCGCACCCCCGACCCGAACCCGGGCTGGCTCTCTGACGATGAGCTCGAGCAGATTCGGCAGCGACTGCCCCTTGTGTACGTCGAGGCGATTCCGGTGCGCGTCGACGGTATGGGTGCGGTTACCGAGGTGGGCGTGTTGCTGCGGGTCAACGAGGCCGGCAGCATCACGCGTACGCTCGTCAGCGGTCGAGTGATGTACGGCGAGACGCTGCGCGACGCGCTCTTCCGCCACCTCGAGAAAGACCTCGGTCCGATGGCGTTCCCGCAGTTGCCCGCATCACCGACGCCGTTCTCGGTCGCCGAGTACTTTCCGTTCCCGAGCCCGACCCGCTTCAGCGACGATCGGCAGCACGCCGTGGCGCTCGCGTACGTGGTGCCCGTCACGGGCACCTGCGAGCCGCGGCAAGATGCGCTCGAGCTCACCTGGATGACGCCTGACGAGGCCGCGTCGCAGCGCGTCGCCGACGAACTCGAGGGCGGTCGGGGAGCCCTGCTACGCGCAGGTCTCGCCTCGGTGGGCGTTCTGCCCTAAAAGTGAGCCATCGTGCCCCCCGAACTGGGTAGCCAATGACCCCCTGCTGGGGTACGCGCGTGGCGTGACCCGCGAAGTAGGGTGAAAGTGGTTCGCTAGTGGCGTACCGTCTTCACGTCGCCCGAGCGGGGTCCCCCGTTTTGCCCCCCGGGTCGACACCCGGGGGGGATAGGGATCACCATGGCCGTCACATCGTCTCGACGCCAGCGCCAGCGGCGCCGCCTGATGCCGAGCATCGCCGTCATCGCCCTCGCAACGCTCTTCTCCCCGTTCATCGCCTTCCAACCGGCCGTAGCCGACGAGGGCGACCCTGACGAGCCAGTGCTCATCCAGTTCGAGAAAGACGCGATTCCTGCCCCACCCACCGCGGTCGGTGCCGGGCAGACGGTTACCTACCAATTCACCATCAACTGCTCCTCGCTCGAGACCGACTGCCTCGAGCTCACTCTCGCCGACACGATTCCCGCGCCCCTGGTGTTGCAGTCGGTGACGATGTCGACGCAGAACCCTCCGATCGACGTGCAGATCTCGGGCAATGACTTCACGGTCGAGGTCATCGACGACCTCGGCGGTGGCCTCACCGGCATGCAGGCCGGCATCGGCATTCAGCTCAACGCGACCGCCACCGTGCCCGCTGACCTCTCGTCAGACTTCGATGGCACGCTGCTCGACAACACCGCCGTCGTCACGGTGACGAACCGCGCCGATCTCACGCTCGATCCTCCTCGCCCGAATCAAGTGGAGTCGAGCGCCCAGGTATTGCTCGCCGCGCCTCGAGTGCTCGGCTCTGACGTCACGAAGACCGTGACCCCCGCGACCAGCTCGGCCATTCTCGGCCGCCCGGTTGCTTTCGAGCTCGGTGCGGTCAACACCAGCAATGGTTCGGTTGACGAACTCGTTCTTCAAGAGCCTGCCGACACGTCGTCGACGATTCTTGACTACATCGAGATCACCGGTGTGAGTGGTCTCGACCTGCCCGAGGGAGCCGACCGGGTGCGCGTCGACTGGTTCGACGGCACCACCTGGAATACCGGAACGGCAGCCGCGACCGCGACGCTGCCAGCGGGCGTCGACACCTCCGAAGTTCGCGGCCTTCGCTTCGTCTTCACGTCCAGCACGGGTCGCGTCGACCGCGGCGCGACCGGCGGCATCACCGTCGAGGGCCAGCTCACGGCGACCGCGGCTGCCGTCGAGTCGGCCCAGACGCTCACCAACACCGCCAGCTCGTGGGTTCGCTACGACAGCACGACGACGACGCCCGAGCTTGCCGCCGACACCATCCGCATCGACCCGACGAGCCTCGCTCCGATCGCGACGAAGCAGTTCACGAACGCTTACGTGATCGGCGGCGCACTCGAGCGCGTCACCATCGGCGGTCAGAACGCCGGCGATTTCGCCATCAAAGAGCTGACTCTCACCGAACCCGCACCCGGGTCGATCTCGCTCGCCGATCAGGGCCTCAGCTTCGACAGCTGGATCACGGCCGACATCGAGTGGCCGGTCAGCGCGACGAGCGCCGAGGTGAGCTACTGGTACGAGGGTGACGCCGACTTCAGCGCTCCGATCACCACGACGACCGTCGACACGCTTCCGGCCCCGGTGGATGCTGCGCTCGTGCAGAGCATCCGCGTTCGCTTTCTCAGCACCCTGCCTGCGGGCATGACGCCCGGACAATACGCGTCTCTGCCGTTCTTCGTGATCACCGATGCGGTGGTCTCTGACCTGACGACCACGAACCAGGTGCGCGTTGATGTCGTCGCGCTCGACGACCAGAGCGCTTCGGCTCTCGCGTCTGATGACCTCACCCGACGCACCGCGCGCGTGAACACCGAGGTCTCTAAGACGATCACTCCCGACACGCTGTACTCGATTGCCGGGTCGACGACGATCGTCACTCTGCCGAGCTTCATCACCCCGTTGCCGTCGACTGTGGTCGACCCGACCGCGTCAACGGTCGGCTCTGTGTCGCTTGTCATCACTGACCCGATCGACACCGGCGCTGACGAGTTCTACAACTACTTCGACCTGACCAACATCGTCGCAACGGCGGTGCCCGCGAACACGACGCTCACGGTCGAGTACTTTGACGGCTCGAACTGGCTCGAGCTTCCGGGTGCCGTCGACATCAACGGCCCGACCTTCGTCACGAGAAACATCGACTCGGCCGTTCAGGAGGTTCTCCAGGGCGTTCGCTTCACCTACCAGCACGTCGATTACGACACTCTTGGCACCCTTCTGAACCCGGGTTTCGGGGTGCAACCCAATCTGCGTTTCGCTCTGCGCGACCAGCTGCGTGACGGCACGGGCGAGGCGGCATCGTCGAGCAGAACTGAGTCGCTTGAGGTCGAGAACTCGGTCCAGACGTTCGTGTCGAATCCCTCTGCCACACCGACGCAGGCCACGGCTGACGACACCGCACTGATCGACTTGTTGCCGACGAATGACGGCGAAGGTGACGAGACGGGCAACATCGTCACGATCGACAAGAACTGGCAAGACGTCGTGAGCACGCAAATGGAGGCCGTCAACGCCCGCAGCTCTGATCGGGCCACGGCCAGAATCTCGTGGGGCACCGCTGGCACACCTTTCGATTCGGTGGTGTTGTCAGACAGTGCGGACGACCCGTCGGTGACGCCGGTCGCCGACACGGTCTTTGAGGCTTTCGATCTGGTGCGCATCCCGGCGATTACCGACAGCATGGACCCGCTCTTGACGTTCGATCGCATCACCGCTGTCGAGCTCTATATTCCCGGCGATGGCTGGGTCGCGGCGAGCGGTGACCCGTGCCCGACGAGTTGCGACGGAACCTTCCCCGGCTACACGTTGACCGGCAGCGAGAGCTCTGCTGCGACGGGGGTGCGCCTCATCGTTGAAGAGAGCCCCACACGCCTCGACCGCATTGGCACAGACCCCTTTGCGCCACCCGTGGGCTCGGGAGTCGCCACGGCGATGCCCCTCGACCGACGCTTCGATCTGGTGTTCGAGGTGCGCGATGTACGGCGCTCTGACCCGACGATCGCGGTGCTTGGCAGCACCCGCGAGGCTCTCTACAACACCGGCGACTTTGGTGTCGTGAACAACACCGTGCGCTTCGACAGCCGCGACGCCGACGCTAACGTCCTGCTGTCGCGCACCAGCGCCGACACGATTCTGATCTTCGACCAGCCGCTCACGATCGAGGTGTCGAAGTCGTGGGTCGACGGCCCGCTCGGTACGCCGCCAGACGGAACCCCGCAGGCCCTGTATCCCCGCGCTCGCATGACGATCGACGCCCAGAACACGTCGGTCATCCGGGTCGACCAGCTCGCGATCCTTGACCCGGTCGCTGGCACGGATCCGTTCGAATCGGTCAACCTTTTCGACATCGTCTCGCTCACGGTGCCCTCAGGCGCCACTGACACCGTCGTCATCCTCGAGCGCGAAGACGGCACGTTCGACTCGTATACCCGCACGGCAGCGCTCGCCCTGACCACGAGCCAGTTGCAGACCGTCGTCGGCATTGAGGTTGTGCACACCGGCCGCATCGCCGTAGAAGCTACGACGCGGCTCGTCGTCGACACCCAGCTACGGCAAGACCTGCGCAGCGCCCCGGGCACGCGCGTCGATTCGACGAACAGCGCGATCGTGTTGAATACGGTGCGCGCCACGATCACCGACCCGGGGGGCATCACTAACCCACCCGAGGGTGAGACCTTTAACACTCTGACCGCCCAAGCCGAAGCGCAGGTGAGGGTCGAAGACCTGTCATACGGCGTGACGGCAACCAAGGGCATCCAAGCCGACACAACGGCCACCACGACGGTTCCGGCAACCCAGTTCGAGGGCAACTCGCGCCTTGCCACGATCACACTCACGGGCCGACCCGCGGGCAACGTGCGCTCGACCGACATGGTGTTCGAAGACCTCACTCCGTCGTTCTGGAACGCCTACAACTTCACCGGCTTCGGCTCGCACTCGTTCGCGACACCGATCAACCGGGTCAAGGTCGATGTGCTCGTCGACGTCGACTATGTGCTCGACGGAGGGGGCGGCATCACGGCCGAGTGCAACGGCTCTACCGTGCTCGACGACTGCTGGGTCGAGGGCACCTTCGGCTCGACCCTCGCGCTGCCGACGCTGCCATCCGGAGCGACGACAGCCGACATCCGCGGTGTCCGCTTCCACTACACGCGCGCCGACGGCGCCGCGTGGGAGCGCCCGTACAATCCGCTGCAGACGGTGCGCTTCACGGTCACCCGTCGCGATCTGCTCGTCGAGCCGAGCACCGAGCCGGTGCCCTCGACCCTCTACATCTACACTGCACCCGCTCCGGGAGAGTCGCAGACCGGCGTGTTCACGAACGACGTCACGGTGACGTCGTGGGCCGACAACGGCGTGGATGCTCAGCTCTGGCAGGCCACCGACGACGACACCCGGCAGATCCTCTTCCAGCACCGCCCGGCCGAGGTGCGTGTCGTCAAGACGCCGTTCGGTCCACTCACTCTCGGGGCCCCGATCCCCTACGAGATCACTGTGCAAAACATCGGCA
>JBBQKE010000057.1:0-7904 GCA_038326585.1 Actinomycetales bacterium
CACGGCGTCCGCCGAGTTCAACGTCTGGCACGACCCAGAGGCCGCAGCGATCGTGCTGAGTGCGGGCCTCGACGTGCTCATGTACGGCCTCGAACCGTTCTATCGGGTCTCGGTCACGCACGACGATGTTCACACGCTCTCTGCATCCGGTGACCCTGCTCCGCGACTCGCGGGCGCGCTGCTGACTCACTTGATCGGCATTGACGCCACAGAAGATCGCGTGGCTGACGACCGAGTGGCGATCGGCGATGCAGGAGCAGTGTGCGCCGCGATCGACCCGAGCGCGCTCAACACGCGCGTTGCGCCCGTCGAGGTAGCTCTGGCCCCTGGCCCCACGCGCGGTCAGACGGTGGTCGACCTGCGCACGATGGTCGGCGCCGACATCTCAGCAGTGCGCGAGATTGCCCCGGCCACCGTCGTGCTCGACGTCGACGCCGAACCGTACCGGCTGTTGTTCCTTGACGCTCTGCTGGGCGGCGCGGAGCGATCATGACCAACCTGGTCGCTCTGCTGCGCGACGCGGTCGGTGACGCCGTGTCGACCGAGCCCGCGGCGCTCGACTCAGCGCGCGGCGACAAGTCGGGGCAGCGCACGTCGTCGCCGCCACTCGCCGTGGTCACGGCACACAGCGTCGACCAGGTGCAGGCAGTGATGCGCATCGCCCACAAACACGGCATCCCCGTCGTGCCGCGCGGTGCGGCAACGGGGCTCACCGGCGGCGCTATGGCGAGTGCAGGCGAGATCGTGCTCTCGACGGCAGCCATGACCCGCATTCTCGAGATCGACGAAGCCGATCAGCTCGCCGTGGTCGAACCCGGCATAGTGAATGCCGACCTCAACCGCAGTCTCGAACCACTCGGACTGCGCTGGGCGCCCGATCCGGCAAGCCGTGAGATTTCCACGATCGGCGGCAACATCGCCACCAACGCCGGCGGCCTGCTGTGCGCGAAGTACGGCGTCACGCGAGAAGCCGTACTCGGTCTCGACGTCGTTCTCGCCGACGGTTCGTTCATGCGGCTCGGCCACCGCACCGTGAAAGGCGTGACGGGCCTCGACCTCACCGCGCTCATGATCGGCTCGGAAGGCACGCTGGGCATCATTGCCGGAGCGACTCTCAAGCTCACTCCCCTGCCGACCGGCGCGGTGGCGACGATCGGAGCCTACTTCTCGACGATCGAGCAGGCGGCTGCAGCCTCGGCCGCGATGACCGCAGCCCGCATCCGCCCCGCTGCGATGGAGCTCGTCGACCCGCTGGCTCTCGCGAGCATCCTGCAGTATCTCGGTCTTCCTGATCTCACCCCCGGCAGCGCCCACCTGCTCGTGCAGACCGACGGCGACTCGGCCGAGGCCGAGGCGCAGGCCGCCCTCGCGATCATCACCCGGCTCGGTGGCACAGCGAGCATGACGACCGACCCCGAAGAGGGAGAACGGATGCTCGCCGTGCGCCGCGCGATGCACCCCGCCATGGAGGCACTGGGGCAGGTACTCATCGAAGACGTGGCGGTGCCGCGCTCGCAACTTGTCGCCATGTTCGCTGCCATTCGCGCCATCAGCGACAAGCACGACATCCCGATACCGACCGTGGCGCACGCGGGCGACGGCAACTTGCACCCGAACCTCATCTACAGCGGTGACGACGTGCCCGATGTGATCTGGACCGCGGCGGGTGAGCTGTTCGACGCGGCGCTCGCGCTGGGAGGCACGCTCACGGGAGAGCACGGCATCGGCACGCTCAAGCGTCGATGGCTCGCCAACGAGCTCGGTGATGAGCAACTCGCGTTGCAGCAGCGCATCAAGGCCGCCTTCGACCCCCGAGGAATCTTGAACCCCGGCAAGGTGTTCTAAACCGCGAGCACCGCCACATATACGCCGTTGCGAGAGATGCCCTCGGTGAGCGGGTTGGCGAACTCGACGATGTGCCCCTCGACCCGGGCGAAGACCTCTCGCAGCACGCTCAAGAACGACTCGTCGGGGGGGTCGTCAGACCACAACGCGAAGACGCCCCCGGGCGAGAGGTGTCGGGCGAGGCGACGCATTCCCTCAACGGTATACAGGTCGGCGTGGCTCGGATCGAGCGTGAAGGTAGGCGTGTGATCGACATCGAGCAGGATGACGTCGATGGCCGAGGCGACGCCGAGCGCTGCTCCCGGCTCACCCCTCATGATCGCGAAGAAATCAGCGTGCACCAGCCGCGTGCGTTCGTCATCGAGGAGGGGTGCGCTCACCGGTAGCAATCGACTCTCGTGCCACGTGATGACCTCGGGCAGCGCGTCGATGACCGCAAGAGAAGCCACCCGTGAGTCGTCGAGCGCGGTCACGGCCGTGTAGCCGAGCCCGAGCCCGCCCACCACGACCGCGAGCGGCCCCTCTCCGGCGGCCGCCTCGAGCCCGAGTCGCGCCAGTTCTTCTTCGGCAACGGTGAAGAGGCTCGACATGAGGTATTCCTCGCCGAGCTTCACCTCGTAGACATCAGTGTCGACGACAGCGACATGCCGTCGTCGCAACGAGAGCTCGCCCATGGGCGTCTGCTCATAGGCGAGCTCTTCGAAGCGCAGCATCAGGCGATGCGGATCATTTTCTTGTTGACGAACTCGTCGATGCCCAGCGCGCCAAGCTCGCGACCCGAGCCCGAGCGCTTGATGCCGCCGAAGGGCAACTCGGGGCTATCGGCGAGCACGCAGTTGACGTAGACCATGCCCGCCTCGATCTGGTCAGCAACTCGCGCGGCCTGCTCGGCATCGGTCGTGAACAAGTACGAGCCAAGCCCGAACGGGGTGTCGTTCGCCAGCTGCACAGCCTCCTCCTCGTTCGCAACCTTGAACACCTGGGCCACGGGACCGAAGAACTCTTCGTAGTACGCGTCGTTGCCGGGCGCGACATCGGCAAGCACGGTCGACGTGAAGAAGTTGCCGTCACGAGTGCCGCCCGTGAGAACGGTGGCTCCGCCCGAGATGGCACGCGTGACCTGGTCCTCCAGGCCTTCAGCCGCCGACGACGATGACAGTGGGCCGTACGCACCGCCCTCGACCATGGGGTCGCTGGCTTGCGTGCCCGACATCTGCGCGACGAACTTCTCGACGAACGCGTCGTAGAGGTCGTCGATGACGATGAACCGCTTGGCTCCGTTGCACGACTGCCCGCTGTTGTCGAGGCGTGCGTTGGTTGCCATCTCGACGGTGGCGTCGAGGTCATCGGTGCTGAGCAGGATGAAGGGGTCGCTGCCGCCGAGCTCGAGAACGACCTTCTTGAGGTGGCGACCGGCCTGCTCGGCGACGGCTGCCCCGGCACGCTCAGAACCGGTCAGCGAGACGCCCTGCAGGCGCGGGTCGGCGATCATCGTGGCGATCTGGTCGGTCGTCGCGTAGAGGTTCGTGTACGCCCCGACCGGGAAGCCGGCATCGGCGAAGATCTGGTGGATCGCCTCGGCCGAGGCGGGGCACTGCGCGGCGTGCTTGAGCAGAATCGTGTTGCCGAGAATGAGGTTGGGGCCGGCGAAACGGGCAACCTGGTAGTAGGGAAAGTTCCACGGCATGATGCCGATGAGCACACCCATGGGGCTCTTGCGGATGAACGCCGAGCCTTCGCTGCCCTCGGCGAGCTCGATCGGCTCATCCTTAAGCAGAGCGGGGCCGTTGTCGGCGTAGTACTGGTAGATGTCGGCCGCGAAGTCGACTTCACCCAGGGCGTCGCCGATGGGCTTGCCCATCTCGCGCACGATCGTCTCAGCGAGGTGTTGGCGACGTTCGCGGTGCAGATCGGCAACCTTCGCAATGAGGGCGGCCCGCTGCGCGACCGTGGTCGTACGCGCCCAGTCCCGGTAGGCAGCGTCGGCGGCATCGACCGCGGAAACGATCTCGGCATCGGTTGCGATGACATACGTGGAGTGCGTCTCGCCGGTTGCGGGGTTGATCACTGCGTACTTGCTCATGAGGCTCCTCGTGGATTCGCGCTGTGCACCTCGCATCGCGCCGGTGGGCGAGACGGTGGCGGCGGTGCACACGTGGACATCAGTTTATGGTGCCCGCGTGCGCATCGGAAAGAACGCGCGCCTAGCGACTGCGGACGAGTCCGATCGCGTAGTCGTGCCACCAGTGTCCGGCGGCCGGGCCGCCGTTGCACGTGCCGTCGCTCTCCCCCGGGCGCTTGACCCACAGCAGTCCGTCGAGAGCACCGTTGTTGACAGTGAGCGTGGGGTTCACGCCCAGCGCGCGACCAGACGGGTTACACCACTCGTTGGACGGACCGTTGCCGTTGCGCGACACGTCGACCACGAAGCGCTTGCCGCCGAGCTTGTCTGAAACACGCTGAGCCCACTCGATCTCATTCTCGGTCGGGCGGTAGTTCGACACGTTAGTCGCGAATCCCCGAGCGCTCGCGATTCCCGCCTGCCTCAGCAGATCGGCCATCGTGGCGTCATTCGCCCAGTTCGAGTGGCCGGCGTCGATGTACACGTTGAGCCCCGCAGCAGCGAGCGTCTCGACCGCACTCTTGATCATCGACGGTCGCGACTGCGCGATGGAGGAGCATTCCGGTGACAAGACGCCGGTGAGGCCATCCGGCTCGACGATCACGATCGCCCCACTGCCCCGCAACGTGTCGGCGACGGTCTTGTTCCACCCGGGATACTGCTCAGCCGTCAACCCGCCTGCCGAGTACGAACCGCAATCGCGGAACGGAATCGCGTACGTGACGACCACCAATCGTTGCCCAGCAGCATCGGCTCGCACACGATGGGCACCGAGCGTCGCGCTGAGTGCCGCACCGGTCTCGTTGCCGTTGATCCAGACAGCTTGGGGCTGCTCGGCGATGACACGAATGTCGGCGGCTTCCGACATCTTGCCTTCGCTCTGCAGTCGCGCCGCTTCGTAGGCCGCCCTGCTCGTCGTATCGACATACAGCGGACCGGTCGGGCGTGCCTCGGTCGGCGGCGCAACCGTCGACGGACCTCCCTCGCACGATGCGAGCCGGCTGACGGCAGAGCCCAGCACGTTCGCCCCTCCGAGCAGCGTGGCATGAGTGACACCCGCCTTGTCCAGGTGCTCCAGCACCGCTGCTGGCACGCAGTTCGCCCGCACCAGGTGCAGCGGGGCTCCGGTGCTTCCGGCCAGCGCCGCTCCCGCGAGCGCGTCGGCGTAACCCGTGCCGATCGCGAGGTATGCGTTCGTGGCCTGTGCAAAGCCTGCGGTGTTGATCGAGACCGCCGTCGCATAGCGATCAGCTCCGCCCCGACGAACCACCGTGTCTACCGAAGGCACCGCCTTCACGGCACGCTCGACTGCGGCACTGATGGCCGACGTGGCTCCCGCGATGGTGACAGTGCGAACGCCGAGCCGTTGCAGAACGGCTGCGGTCGCCGAGTCGATGGTCGACGCCGTGCCGTCGACGAGCAATACGGGCTGGTCGTTCGCCCCGGCCGAGGCCGCGGCGCTCAGTGCGTCGGCGAAACCCCGTCCGGTGGCGAGGTAGGCACCCGATGCCGAACCCGCGGGGAAAGCGCGCTCGATAACGACCCGTGAGGTGGCATAGCGATCGCGGCCAGCATCGCGACGGATGCTCGGCGCCAGCTCGGCGAGCGTGCGGTACACCGATGCCGACACAGCACTCAGTCCACCCACGACGACGATCTGCAGCGGCTTCAGCCGACGCAGCTCAGCGACCAGACTCGCCGGTGCGACGGTCGGTGCCGTGAGCAAAAGGGGGCCACCCCGCACGGCGGCTGCCGGTGCTGCGCTCAACGCATCGGCGTATCCGACTCCCGATGCCACATAGGCCACCGGCACGCCCGGATCGAATTGCGCACTGACCGCCGCCGCTGTGGCATAGCGGTCGCTGCCCGACAAGCGCGACGTCGACACCGCCTCGGCGCTCGGCACGTGAACCGGAGCCACGACCGTGCTCATGATGATCGCGATCGCCAGTGCGCCCACGCCGAAAATACGCCCGAAAAGCGTCATGTTGTCCCCCCGAACAAGCCGACATAAGCGCCGGAAGTTCGCAACTGTACGCCTGAGCAGCGCCGGGCGAGGGTGATAAGCGACCCTCGAGTCGCCCGATTCGGACCTCCTATTCGCTATCCGAACGCGCGGATCATTCGCTGTATCACACTCTGCAAGGCACGTACAGACCTTGTATCGGCCCATTCGAGGTCGGCGTGAGCCCCTCCGCCGTCGGCGCCGATGACGACGCACGGAATGCCTGCCTCGTGCACGAGCCGTGCATCGGTCCAGAACGGTTCGCCCCGCACGCGTGCCGCGTGCCCGAGCACCCGCTCGACGTGCTCCGCGACCGTCGCAACGATTTCGCTGCCTGGTTCGGCCTCGAAGGCGGCGCGCGCGACTACCCGTCGCATGACTCCCGTGGAGCCCGGCACCGACTCGGCGGCGCTCGCGACGATCTCGCGCACGTCACGCTCGACAGTCTCGAGGTCGTCGTCGGGAAGCGTGCGACGTTCGATGGTCAGCACGCAGCGATCGGCGACCGTTGCCGCGTCAGAACCTCCACTGATGGTCGACACCCGCACAGTTCCGTAGCCGAGCAAGGGGTGCACCGGCACCGCGACGAGCCGAGCTCGAAGGTCATCAAGGCCCCGCAAGAACGCGGCAGCCGCGGCGATGGCGTCGACCCCTTCGTGGGGCATCGAGCCGTGGGCGGCGACCCCGGCGAACTCGACCTCGAACCAGGCGAAGCCGCGGTGCGCGACGGTGAGCTCGAGCGCCGAGGGCTCGACGACGATGCCAGCGGCTGGCCTCACTCCGATCGCGGCGAGGTGGGTGAGCGCCTCCACGGTGCCGGTACTGCCGAACTCTTCATCGGCCACGAGCGTGAGCACAGCATCCCCCCGCAACGAGCCCTCGGCGTGCGCGCTCGCCGCAGCGACCATCACGGCCGCGACGCCGCTCTTGGTGTCGAAGGCGCCGCGGCCGAAGAGTCGGTCGCCCTCGATGTGCCCCGTGAACGGGTTTCCGTCATAGCTGCTGACGCCGACCGTGTCGAGGTGACCGTTGAGCAAGAGGGTGCGGCCTCCCCCCGTGCCGCGCGCGATCGCCACGAGAGACGGATGCCCGGGTCGGCTCTCGAGACGCGTCACCTCGAATCCGCGGTCGGTCAACCACGCGGCGCACCAGTCGACGATGGCAGACTCGCCAGCGGCTCCTGGCACGAGATCGCTGTTGACCGAGTCGATGGCCACGAGCTGGGCGAGCACGGTGATCACGTCGTCTGAGGGCACGGTCTGCGGTGGGGTGTGCGTCACGAGAGTCACTGTAGACGGCCGTTCGACGACGCACCGCGTGAGCACCCGCCCCTACGCTGGACTCATGGCGAAGCGCGCACGCACGAACGGTCGTGCAACCCGGGCTCGGGCGGTCGTGCGCGAGTTCTTCGCCGGCGCCTCGCTCGTTCTGCGAGGCTTCGCGACCTGGCGCCGACGCCCAGGTCTCATGCTCTTCGGCATGCTTCCGGCGGTCATCGCCGCCACCATCATCGTCGCTCTGCTGGTGACCCTGGGGCTCAACGCCGAGCAGTGGGCGACCGCCATCACGGGCTTCGCCGCCGAGTGGCAGGCCGACTGGAGAAACGCGCTGCGCACGGCGGTCGCGATCGCCCTCGTCGCGGGCGTGCTCATCGGCGCCATCTACGGGTTCACGACGCTCACCCTGCTCATCGGCGACCCGTTCTACGAGCGGGTGTGGCGCCGCACTGAAGAAGACCTCGGCGACTTCACCCCGACTCCGGTGCGATTCTGGCGGTCGTTCGGCGACGGTCTGCTGCTCGTGCTGCGTGCCATCGGCTACGGCCTGCTGACCTTCCTCGCCGGGCTGCTGCCGGTCATCGGCGCCGTGACGGGCCCCGGCACGGGGGTTGTGCTGGGCGGCCCCCGCCTCCAGCGCGACCACACGACTCGG
>JBBQKE010000058.1:0-7895 GCA_038326585.1 Actinomycetales bacterium
GCGAATGATCTTGTAGCGCACACCGGGGAGGTCTTTTACACGACCGCCGCGCACGAGCACCATCGAGTGCTCCTGCAGGTTGTGGCCCTCGCCGGGAATGTAGGCGGTGACCTCAGTGCCATTGCTGAGCTTGACGCGAGCGACCTTGCGCAGAGCCGAGTTCGGCTTCTTGGGGGTCGTCGTGTAGACGCGCGTGCACACGCCGCGCTGCTGCGGGTTGGCCTTGAGGGCCGGTGCCTTGGTCTTCGAGACCTTCGGCGAGCGGCCCTTGCGGACCAACTGTTGAATAGTGGGCAAAACTGCTCCTCATATGTGCTGCACGGTGACAGCGGTTGCGGTTGGATGTCCCCGCCGGGAAATTGCGCCCCGGTCGGGCTCACGCGAATCCGCCAGTTTCTGCGAGCGAACTCGCAGACGACGGATATGCCGTGGGGGTGTGTGCCTTCCTGCCGAAACAGTCGGAACGTCAGGGACCCTCTGTGTGCACGTCAGCCACCTGCTTCGCCGTTTTCACGGCACAGCACAGGCGTGCGCCAAAGCACACACACGCCTAAGGGTAGACCCCCGACGTGATGCGGTCAAACGGCGTTATTGGCGCTCAGCGTGGCACGGTGCTCAGCGAGCTCTTGCTCGTAGGCGGTGCGCGCTTCGGCATTGCGTGCTCGCGCCGTGCGGCCGCGGCGCGAGACGAGACCGCCGACCCAGATCGGCACCTCACGAGCAGCGATGGCCGCCGCGAACCCGAGCGGGTTCGTGAGCTGCTGCAGCACGATGGCGCCCACCTCTGCCGACGGGGCACCGATCGCGCTCGCCGAGATCAGTGCCGCACCGACGAAGCCGACCCACACGACGATGGCGACGATGAAGCCGCCGAGCACATGGGCCCACCAACCGCCACGGTTCACGATGATGACGAGCAGCAGGTACGACAAGAAGAAGATGATCACCGGAAGGTAGAACGTCACCGACGACAGGTATTGCACGGCAGGTGCGAGGCCATTCGGCGAGCCGATCAGCGCGATCAGCAGCACGAGAAGCGCGTAGGCAGCGGCGAACAGGGCGGCGCCGAGCAGCGCCACGACAGCGCCGACGCCACGAGCGCCGCGGTTCTTCGGCGGCACCGGTGCCTGCACGAACACGACGGTGGGCTGGGCTGGTGCGTCTGCCTCGACCGAAGTGGTCGAGGCCGTCGGGGCCACTACCGGCTCGACAGTGTCGGTCGACGAGCTCGCTGCTGCGCTCGACTCGGCGCTCGACTCGTCAGTCGACGGCACGCTGCTGTCAGCCTGCGTGTCTGCAGGCGTCTCAGCGGGCGTGTCATCAGGGGTGACCGCGGGCTCCGTCGTCTGATCGTCGGTGGGCTCGGATGAAGACTGGGTGGCCATGACGCGTCCTTTCACAGGGAATACGAACGCGCCACCCTACCAAGGTGCGGTGTCGGGATGCTCGCCCCGAGCATCCCGACACCGATTGCTCGGCGCTACGGCGAGGGAGTCGGCTCGGCCGGGGCGTCGGTGTTGTCAGGGTCGGGCTGCGCCGGGTCGGTGGCCTCGGGCGCCGGTGGCTCGGTCGGCTCGGCCTCGTCCTCGGGCTCGACGCCCGGCTGCACATCGAGCAGGTCTTGCCCGCTGACGACGTAGATGATCAGCGAGAACGTCATCTCGCCGGTGTCACCGCCGGGTTCAGCGGTGTAGGCACCATTGGAGACGATCGCGAACCGCTGCGACTCTTGCAGCGCTTGCATGTAGCGGAGAATCGCGTCGAGAGGGCCGATCACGGTCACCGATGCGGTGACGCCCAACAACGAGCCTTCGGGCAGCAGCCCCTCGCCATCCACCTCAGTCGGGGGTGGCGCGGTGTCTTCGCCCAGCACTAGCGGTGTTGTGGGAGCGGGTTCATTGATCGCCAGATTGCGCAGCGTCAATTCCGCCGCCAGCAGTCTCGTGAGCAACTCTTCGACGGCGGTGTCATACGCGGCCTCGGTCGGAAACTCTGCGCGAAGCTCGTCGAGCTCGAGCCGAAGTTCGTCGATGTTGTCGAAGTCTGCCTGCAGTTGGGCGATCGTCGCCCGAGCAAGATCGTTCTGCAGGATAACGCTCTGCCTGTCGGCGTCGAAGCGGGCTGCGTCGGCGAGCTTCGGCGAGATGCCTAAGAACCACCCCAGCGCAATGACCACGATCATCATGATCACCGTCGCGAAGGTCCAGATGCGGGTCGATGCCGTCGTCATTCGGTCACCTCCTCTTCAGCGATGCGCTGTGACAGCGCGACATCGTTCAGGTTGATGGTGACGGTCGTCTCGTATCCATTCTGCAGCAACGTGATCGAGTCGATGCTCGCGTCGGCATAGGTCTCGATCAGTTCCCACTGGCGATACCAGACCTGCGGTGCGGGAAGCTCAGCCGTGACGACCACCATGCTGATCGTGGCGACACGGGGCGCACGCAAGGGCCCCGTCGTGCCGATCGGTGCCTCGGCCGGTGCGTTCGACGAGAACGTCAGCGAATCGACGATCTCGTCGTCGCCCAACACGGCGAGATACGGGTTCACCGTGTCGCGCCACAACACCTCGACGGTGGCAAGCTGGCTGCGCACGTCGGTGATCGACTGCGTTTGACCGCGCACGAGGGTGACTTCGGTGAATTCCAACTGCGTCGCGAGCAACTGCTCGGTCGTGCGGCGCTCTTCAGCCAATCGGGCCTCGGCATTGGCCGCAAAGAGGAACGACCCGACCACTCCGGCAATCGTGAGCAGAAGCACCGCCACGACAGCCGAGAGGAGTCCCCTCCGACGACCGCGCTCTTTACGCTGAAGTTCCACCTCGGGCGGCATGAGGTGAGCGCGCGGTACACCGCCGTAGACCAGAGCCCCCGGGTCGCGGACCTCTCGGCGGCTCATGCTGCACTCCCTACTGCAATGCCGATCGCGGTAATCCAGGTCTGCATCTGCTCATCGTTCTCGGCGCCTCGAAGACCTCGAGAGACGACGACACCCGCCGTCGGGTTGACCGGCACGACCGAGATGCGAGTCGACTCGGCGAGCGCACTCGCGAACCCGCGCATGCGCGTCGCCCCGCCAGCAACAGAGAGATGGTCGAAGACCACGCCGGTGCGCACTCCCGCGAAGTAGGCGAGCGTGTTGCGCACCGCGGTGAGCAGTTCACTCGTCGACTCATGGATCACTTCGGCGGCAAGTCGCTCTTCGTCGGTGGTGCCGGCCGCCGTCAGGCCGAGCTCACGCTTAAGCGCTTCCGCGCGCTCGCGAGGCACCGAGAGCCGAGCCATCAGAGCCCGTGTCGCGTCGTCGCCGCCCGCGGGCACGATGCGCACGAAAAGTGGTACCCCGCCCTGAACGATCACGATCGAGGTGGCGTTCGCCCCGATGTTCATGTGCACCGCGAACCCGTTGGTCGGGCTCGAGAGCGTGTGCATGCGGGTCATCGCGAACGGAAGCAGGTCCATGCTGACGGGCGTGAGCCCGGCGAGTGTTGCCGCGGTGACGTTCGTCGTCACCGCCTGCTTGAAGGCCGCCACGAGCAAGCCGTTCACGACGGCCCCTGATTCGTTCTGCCCTTCGCCGATGGGGTAGTAGTCGAGCACGGCATCATTCACCGGCACCGGCAGCAGATCTTGCACTTGAAACGGCAGCGACTCTTTGATCTGGGCGAGTGGCATGCGGGGAACAGCGAGGTCACGAACGATCACACTCTGCCCGCCGATGCCGAGCGCGACGTCTTTCGACTTGAATCCTCCGCCCGACCACAGGCGCTTGAAGGCCGATGCGACCGTGTGCACTTCGAGAATCTCTCCGCGCTTGACAGAGCCCTCGGGCAAGGGCACCTCGTGCACGCGCAGCAACGTCGGCCGAGACTTTGCTGCATCGTCGATCTCGACAGCCCGCAGATACGTGCTCCCGATGTCGACTCCGACTACTCCGCCAGCCATGTGCGCCCCCTCACTCCAATCCGAACAGCGCGAGATAGCCTCGCGCGATCGGTTCACCCAGCAGGATTCCTACCCAGGCCCCACCCAGCATCCACGGCCCGAAGGGTATTCCCGTGCTGCGACTCGCCCGCCGCGCAAGGATCAGTGCGATGCCCGCCAATGATCCGAGCAGAAAGGCGGCGAGTGTGCCGACGGCGAGCGCCGACCAGCCGAACCAGCCGAGCACAAGACCGATGACCCCGGCCAGCTTGACGTCACCCATGCCCATTCCGCGGGGCGAGATCAGTGCGAGCACGAGATAACCGCCGAACAGCATGCCTGCGCCGGCCCCCGCGCGGGCCGCGCTCTCGACATCGCCGGTCACGATCGCCGCACCGCCCAACAGCGCCGCAAGCACACCGTACGCAGGCAGAACGATGACGTTCGGCAGACGGTGAGTGTCAAGGTCGATGGCCGTGAGGGCGATCGAGATCGCCGCAAAGTAGAGCAACGCAACCAAGACGAGTGCGCCGGCGCCCGTTGCCGCGGGCGACGGTGCTGCCAGCAGGGCGGGAAGCTGCCAGACGGCGACACCCGCGAACGCGAACGCGGTCAGCAGCTCGACGACGGCGTACCGCACCGAGAACGGCGCCGAGCAGTCGCGGCACCTTCCCCGCAGAACGACCCACGAGACCACAGGGATGTTGTCGTAGGGGCGCACGCGAGCCGCGCACGACGGGCACGCGCTCGGCGGGTGCACCACCGAGATGCCTGCCGGCACCCGGTGAATCACCACATTGAGGAACGAGCCGATGGCGGCGCCGAGCACGCCGACGATTGCCGGCACGATGATGGTCACGTCAGTTCAGTCAGTCGGGCACATCAATGTCGGCGTACTCGAGCAGGGCGCCAGGGGTTCCCGCGGTCGGGGTTCCGCCCACCGCACCCGCACCACCCGGGCCGCCCGCGCCATTGCCGAGGTCGAAGCCCGGAATGCCGATGGGCACGTAGGTCAGCTCGCTGTTGTTCGAGAACGCCACCGTCGAGCCGTAATACTGGCCACGCCAGGTGAGCTGATTGCTGTTGAAAATCGGGCACGGCGAGTAGACGAGCACCGCGATCGGCGCCTCGAGCTCGTTCTGGTTGTTGATGTCGATGCGACCGCACCCGGTCAGGGTCGGCTTGTCGTCAGCGACCGTATCGGGCGTGATGAAGCGCAGCGCGCGGTCAGCACTGCCGCTCGACACCGCGGTGAAGTCTTCGATGTTGACCGTCTTCGGCAGAATGAAGGTCAGGTCAGTCCTCATGGTGAGAGTGAGCTTGGCACTGGTCGACACGGTAAATGACGAGCAGGCGCGCGCATCGATCACGGTCGGTGTCGTGTAGGTGCTGAGGGCCGTCACCGGAGCATCTGTGCTCGTCTTGTTGTCGATCAAGCACGGACCCGTCCACGTGCGAACGGTCCATCCCCGGCTGACCCAATCAGCGGCCACGAAATCAACGTCGACCCACAGGGGCTTTGTTGGTGCCGCGACATCGAGTCGGTTGTAGAAGACCGGGTCTGCCCCCGTGTTGCGGGCAACCGAGCACGCGTCACCCGCGGCATCCCACCCCGTCGCCCCGGTCGAGCAGCGCTGACCCCAGCTGTCGATCTCACCGCGGGCATAGACGCCGCCGCCAATCGCCGTGCTCGGATCGATGCGCGTGATACCGGTACCCGCCGCGATGACATCGCCGCCGATGGTCTTGTTGCCCTGCAGGCCCACGGTGCCCGAGGCCCACACGTTGCCGCCAGCACTGCAGGTGTTGTCGAGCTGAATGTTTCCGCCCGCCGCGACGATGTCGCCTTCGACATAGACACTGTTGCTGCAGATGATGTTGCCCTCGGCAACGATGACGTTGGCTGAGTTGCCGTTGAACGACAGCAGTTCGAGGCTGTTCGACAGCCCTGGCGTGCCGTAGCTGAAGACAGCGGCGCCCGTCACTGCGGCCGAGTTTGCTCCAGGCGTCCACTCGTAGATAGCTTGCACGGCCGAGGCGTCACGGCCCGAGGCCGATTCCGCAACGCCCTCGTTGACGGCGAAACCTGTCGACTGGATGCGAATCTGGGTGGTCGCGCCCACCGGGCATCCCGCAGTCCAACTGGCTGACGTGCTGATGCGCTGCGCAACGGTGGCGACGAAGAACGGGTCGTCTGCCGCTGCTCCTGTCAGAGCGGGGTCGACGGCACCCTGCGTGGTGGCGAGTTCGCCGCTTGCCGGGCAGTCGTCCGCAAAGAGCTGAGCCAGCATGGCGTCGACGCCGGCCTCGGCGGCCGCGTTCGACTGAACACCGGCTCGCGTGAGTGAGGTGTAGCTGAGCGCCTGCACCGTGGCTCCAGTGACCGTCATGGTGATCATGGAGGTCACGGCGAGCAGGCCGATGACGGCGATCATGGCGTTGCCGCGGTCGTCTGAGCGAGCGGCGGAACGGCGAAGAAGCGATGTCAGAAGCATTGCGGACTCACATTCGATTGCGGTGCACGACCGGTGACGGTCGTGATGAAAAGCGTCGAGGCGTTGGAACCACCTTGGACGGCGAACCGCACCGAGAGGCCCTGAGTTCCTTCTGCCTCGAGCACGGGGTATGGGCTCCCACTGGAGTCCACATCTTGCACAATTCCTCCACTCACTTCCCGCCATTCGGAACCGAGGGCTCCGGGGCTTGGCGCAGAAATGACGGTGGTGCTATCCCTCTGGAAGATCGCTTCCGCTCCGGCGTCAAAGAACCAGGCGACGCACCGGGCGGTGCCCCCCGCTGTAGTCCGGACGACCGCGAGCACCGAGGCGCCGTCTGGGTCAGGGAGGACCGCGACCGCGGTTGAGTTGCGCGCGGTCTGCTCGATCACGTTAACGACCAATTGGCCGTCGGTAGTCGAGGTCGTGACCTCACGGATCGTCCGATCGGCCTGCAACGAGCTGACGATGATGCCGCCCACGACCGTGACGACGACACTGAGCAGGGCCATCGAGACCAGGAGCTCGACAAGCGTAAAGCCGCGATCGGCCGAGGTGAGAAGAGGGCGCGGCATGCTGATCACCCGCCCAGAAAGATCTGAGTTCGGGCATCTGCCAGTGGTCGCCCAGCGGGGTCAGCGTCGTCGATTGCCACGACCGTGACGGTCATGGCCGAGCCATCGACGCAGACGCCTACGGCCGGAACACTCGTCGTGACCCTGATCGTCGTGCCTTGAGCATCGATCTGCGTGTTGGTGGCGTTCAAGAGTTGAGCGGCAGCGCAGTTGGCGGGTGCGGCGGTGCGCGCCTCATCAACGGCCTGCGCAACTAAGCGCGTGGCGGTCGCTGCAGTGGAGTTGAGCGCCGAAGCCCTGACTCCGGAAATGATGACGGGTACGAAGGCGATCGCGAGCAACGCAATCAAGAACATCGAGATGACGATCTCGATGAGCCCGAGGCCTTCGTCTGACTCTCTCACGACTTTCTCCCCCCCTTCATCGTGTCGAGCGTGAAGGGGGCGGACCAGTCAACGTGACCGACTCCGCCCCCCTTGGGACTCGCGTACTAGCAGGTGCCGGCGCGCGGTCCTTCGGCGGTCTCGTCGACGATCCACGCCGCATCGTCGTGCGTAATGCAGAAGTCGGCGGCGGTCGGGCTGGCCGCAAGCGTCACGGTGCTCGGGAAGCCGAGGTTCGTGAGCGTCGCGGCGTCCGCGTCACCGGCGGGGTTGTTGACAAGGCTGCTCACGAAGGCAACCTTCGCGGTAGCGAGGTCCGACTTGTAGCTGGCCTCACGGGCGGCGTCCTGCTGGCCGAGGAACACCGGGATGGCGATCGCGGCGAGAATACCGATGATGATGACAACCACGAGCAGTTCGATAAGGGTGAAGCCCTTGGCGTTCTTGCCCTCGGCGAGTCGCGTGCGCTGTGCAGCGAGTGCGGTGTTGATGGACATGTGTCCGTTTCCTTTCCTATCA
>JBBQKE010000059.1:0-7818 GCA_038326585.1 Actinomycetales bacterium
GCCGGCGTCGGCGTGATCATCGTCGACAGCGTCATCGAGATCGAGCGCGTCGCGGCGGCGGCCCGCGAGCACGGGCGCGTGCAGGCCGTGCGCCTGCGCATCAATTCGGGCGTGCACGCGCACACGCACGAGTACCTCGCGACGGCGCGCGAAGACCAGAAGTTCGGCATCCCTCTCGCCGAGGCACCTGCGGCGGTCGCGCAGATCCGCGCTCACGAGAGCCTGCGCTTTCTCGGCCTGCACTCGCACATCGGTTCGCAGATTCTCGTCGTCGACGGCTTTCTCGAGGCAGCCAGGCGCCTGCTCGCCCTGCACGCCGAGCTGCTGGCCGGGGGAGACGTTCCCGAGCTCAACCTCGGAGGCGGCTTCGGAATCGCCTACGTCGACAGCGATGAGGCACCGGCGATCGAGCAGGTCGCCGACGCGCTCGTCGAGGCTGTCGACTCGGTCAGTCGTGAGCTGGGCATCCCGATGCCGCACCTCGCCGTCGAACCGGGCAGGTCGATCATCGGGCCCGCGGGCGTGACGCTCTACACGGTCGGCACGATCAAAGACGTCGTCGTGAGTGTCGACGAGGCTGCCACGCAGACGGCTGTGCGGCGCTACGTGAGCATCGACGGCGGCATGAGCGACAAAGCGCGGCCCGCTCTCTACGGCGCCGACTACAGCGTGCGCCTCGCGAGTCGGCTCTCTGACGCGGAGCCCGTGCTCGTGCGCCTCGCGGGCAAGCACTGTGAGAGCGGCGACATCGTCGTGCAGGCCGACTACCTGCCGGGCGATGTTGCCCCCGACGACCTCGTAGCCGTACCCGCAACGGGCGCCTACTGCTTCTCGCTCTCGAGCAACTACAACTATCTGACCCGCCCCGCGGTCGTCGCCGTGTGCGACGGCGAAGCCCGCGTCATCGTGCACGGCGAGACGGTCGACGACCTCATGCGGCGCGACGCCGCGTTGCATCCCCACCCCCAAGGAGAAGACCTGTGATCGAGTACCGCAACCTCCGCGTCGCCCTGCTGGGCGCCGGCAGCGTCGGCGCCCAAGTGGCTGATCAGCTACTGACGCACCGCGATGAGCTCGCCGCGCGCATCGGCGCCGGCATCGAGCTCGTCGGCGTGGCCGTGCGCGATGTGGATGCTCCGCGCGACACCGTCTTTCCCCGCGAGCTGCTCACGACCGATGCCGAGTCGCTCATCCTCGGCTCCGACATCGTCGTCGAGCTCATGGGCGGGCTGGAGCCGGCGCGCACTCTGATCCTGCAGGCCCTGAACTCGGGCGCCGATGTGATCACCGCCAACAAGGCGCTGCTCGCCACGCACGGGCCCGAGTTGTTCGAGGCCGCCGAGCAGGTCGGCGCGCAGCTCTACTACGAGGCCGCGGTGGGCGGGGCGATTCCGATCATCCGGCCGCTGCGCGATTCGCTCGCCGGCGACCGGGTCGAGCGCATCCTGGGCATCGTCAACGGCACGACCAACTTCATCCTCGACCTCATGGACACCCGCGGCGAAACGATGGAGCACGCGCTCGCGATCGCTACCGAGCTGGGCTATGCCGAGGCCGACCCGACCGCCGACATCGGCGGCTACGACGCCGCCCAGAAGGCGGGCATTCTCGCGAGCCTCGCCTTCCACACACTGGTGCCGGCTGACGCGGTGTACCGCGAGGGCATCACCGGAGTCACGCTCGAGCAGGTCGTCGCGGCGCGCAAGGCCGGCTATGTGGTCAAGCTGCTCGCGATCTGCGAGCGGTTGACCGACCCTGTCACGGGCGTCGAGGGCGTGAGCGCCCGCGTGCACCCGGCGCTCATTCCTGACACGCACCCGCTCGCGGCCGTGCACGGCGCCAACAACGCGGTCTTCGTCGAAGCCGAGGCCGCCGGTCCGCTGATGTTCTACGGTGCGGGCGCTGGCGGAATCCAGACCGCCTCGGCCGTGCTGGGCGATGTCGTCTCGGCCGCTCGGCGACACGTCGTCGGAGGCCCGGGCGTCGCCGAGAGCACCCACGCCGACCTGCCGGTGCTGCCGATGAGTGCCGTGACGACGCGATACCAGATCACGCTGATCGTCGTCGACGAGCCGGGAGTGCTCGCGGGCATCGCCGCGCTGTTCCAGAGTCACGGGGTCTCGGTCGAGACCGTGCAGCAGTCGGTCGCGACCCGCGACGCCGCCGGGCAGTCTCACGGCTCTGACGCGGCTACCCTAGTGATTGGCACTCACGCAGCGTCGGAGGCCGACCTCGCCGCAACGGTCGCGGCACTGACCACCAGCAGCGTCGTCCACTCGGTGACGAGCGTGCTGCGAGTAGAAGGACTCTGAATGGCCACGCAATGGCGGGGACTCCTGCACGAATACGCCGATCGTCTCGACATCTCTGAGGCGACGCCGATCATCACCCTCGGTGAGGGCGGCACGCCTCTCATCCCGGCGCCCTACCTCTCTGAGCGCACCGGTGCGCGGGTCTTCGTCAAGTACGAGGGCATGAACCCGACGGGGTCGTTCAAAGACCGCGGCATGACGATGGCCATCTCGAAGGCCGTCGAACACGGCGCGAAGGCCGTCATCTGCGCCTCGACCGGCAACACCTCTGCCTCGGCTGCGGCCTATGCGACGCACGCGGGCATCACCGCGGCGGTGCTCGTGCCCGAAGGCAAGATCGCTCTGGGCAAGCTCAGCCAAGCGATCGCGCACAAGGCCGAGCTGCTGCAGATCGAGGGCAACTTCGACGACTGTCTCGACATCGCCCGCGATCTGGCCGCGAACTACCCCGTGCACCTCGTCAACTCGGTCAACCCCGACCGCATCGAGGGCCAGAAGACCGCGGCGTTCGAAATCGTCGAGGTGCTGCACGACGCTCCCGACTTCCACATCGTTCCGGTCGGCAACGCTGGCAACTACACGGCCTATCACCGTGGCTACCGCGAAGAGCTCGATCGCGGCGCGACGACTCGCATGCCCCGCATACTGGGCTTCCAGGCGGCCGGTAGTGCTCCGATCGTGCTCGGTCAGCCCGTCAAGAAGCCCGAGACCATCGCGAGCGCCATCCGCATCGGCAACCCCGCGTCGTGGGAGCTCGCCCTCGCGGCGCGCGACGACAGCAACGGCTACTTCGGGGCGATCGACGACGCCGGCATTCTCGAGGCGCACCGCTTGCTCTCGCGTGAGGTCGGCATCTTCGTCGAGCCCGCTTCGGCGATTTCGGTGGCCGGTCTGCTCGAGCGCTCTGAGGCCGGGATGATCCCCGCGGGTGCCACGGTCGTTCTCACGGTCACCGGGCACGGGCTCAAAGATCCGCAGTGGGCGCTCAAGGGCCCCGACGGCGTCGACGTGGCACCCACGGTCGTGCCGGTCGACACGGCAGAGGTCGCGTCGGTGCTGGGGCTGAAGAAGGTCAGCGCGTGAGCGCCGTGGCCGCTGAGATCGACCCGCGCCTCGCCGGGCGCCACGTGCTCGTCAAAGTGCCGGCCACGACCGCCAACCTCGGCCCGGGCTTCGACACGCTCGGGCTCGCGCTCTCGGTCTACGACGAGCTCGAGGTGAGCGTGCGCGACGAGCCGGGCGCGCTCGTCGAGGTGCACGGGGTCGGTGAGGGCGACGTGCCCACCGACGAGTCGAACCTCGTTGTCCGGGCTATTCTGCACACCTTCGAGAAGCACGGGGTGACTGCTCCCGGCCTGCATCTCGTCGCCCGCAACGTCATTCCGCACGGTCGCGGCATGGGGTCCTCGGGGGCCGCGATCGTCGCCGGGGTCATGGCGGCCAAAGGTTTGCTCGACGGCATCGTCGACCTCGGGCCCGATGAGCTGCTCGCCCGCGCGACCGAGTTGGAAGGGCATCCTGACAACGTCGCCCCCGCCCTGTTCGGCGGGCTCACGATCGCCTGGGTCACGCCCGAGGGTCCGAAACACAAGAGGTTGACGGTGCATCGCGGCGTCTCGTTGCTCGTAGCTGTGCCGATCGAAAGCACCATGTCGACGGCGCTCGCCCGGTCGCTGCAGCCCGAGTCGGTGCCGCACCAAGACGCCATCTTCAACGTCTCACGCTCGGCGCTGCTCATCGCAGCGCTCATTCAGAGCCCCGAGCTCCTCCACGCCGCGACCGAAGACAAGCTTCATCAGAGCTACCGCGCGAGCGCCATGCCCGAGACCAATGCGCTCATCCAGGTGTTGCGCGAGAACGGTCTTGCGGCCGTCGTGTCGGGCGCCGGTCCGTCGGTGCTCGTGCTCTGCAGCGACCCCTCGCAGCGGCTGCTCGCAGCCGACCTCATCGAGCGGCACGCCACCACGCCGTGGCAATCACACATGCTGGCCGTCGATTTCAAGGGTGCTACAGTGGTCACGCATCCGGCCGAGGCCGCGGCATAGCCCGCAGCTTCCCCGAGCATCACCAGCAGCTCCGCTGCTTCCACCCGCATCTCGTTGCAACTGTGCTCACGACACCGACACCGGTCTCTCGCACGACATCGGCGGATCGATTCAGAAGCACCGGGCATCCTCCGTGGCGTATCTCGTCCGGAGCCGAAAGGAATACATCCCGTGACTGATCCCATCGACCGTGCCTCGAGCACGCAGATCCCCGCCGAACTGAGCACCCTCAAGCTCGCGCAGCTGCAGCAGCTCGCCACCGAGCTCGGCGTGCCCGGCGTCTCCAAGCTGCGCAAGGGAGAGCTGGTGGCTGCCATCAGCCAGAACCAGAACCCCGCGAGCGCCGCGCAAGAGCCAGAGCTTCCGGCCGCCGACGCCGAGGCGCCCGCAGCCTCTACATCGACCGAGACCGAGGCGCCGAGTGCGCCCGCAACCGACGCTGGCCCGCGTCGCCGTGGTTCGCGCCGCGTGTCGAGCGACACTCTGACGCCGAAGGCGGCGAGCGAGGTGGCTGCCACCAACGCCGAGGTCGTTGGTTCCGGGCCGAGCGACGATGCGACCACGACGTCAACGAAGGCCGAGTCGACCGCGGCCGCGTCGGAGAAGTCGTCGGCCAAGAAAGACGACTCCAGCACCGCTCAGGCCGAGGGTGACTCGGGCGACGGGCAGGGCGCAGAGTCGGCTGAGGGCGAGGGCAACGCTCCTTCGGGCCGCAACCGCAGCCGCAGCCGCAACCGCCGTGGCGGCGACCGCGCCGACAACGGTGACGGCGGCAACGGTCAGCAGAACAACCAGCAGCAGGCTCAGCAGGGCAACCAGCGCGGTGGCCAGCAGGGCGCGGCGGCGGGTCGGGGCGGTAACCGCACCGAGAACCGCACCGACAACCGCGCTGACGATGCCGACAACCAGCAGAACGACTCGCGTCAGGCCGCCGGCAACCGCGGCCCGCAGAGCGAGCGCGCCGACCAAGACGCCGACGGCCGCAACCGCAACCGCGGCCGTGGTCGTGACCGCAAGCGCGGCCCCGGCGGCGAAGAGATCGAGCCCGAGATCAGCGACGATGACGTGCTGATTCCCGTGGCGGGCATCCTCGACGTTCTCGACAACTACGCCTTCGTGCGCACCACCGGCTACCTGCCGGGCCCGAGCGACGTCTACGTCTCGCTCGGCCAGGTCAAGAAGTACGCGCTGCGCAAGGGCGACGCCGTCGTCGGTGCCATCCGCCAGCCGCGTGAGGGTGAAAACCAGGGCCGCCAGAAGTACAACGCGCTCGTGCGTGTCGACTCGGTCAATGGCCAGACCCTCGAAGAGGCGGCTGCCCGCGTCGAGTTCAGTGCGCTCACGCCGCTCTACCCGACCGAGCGCCTGCGCCTCGAGACCGACTCGGGCACGCTGTCGACGCGCATCATCGATCTCGCCGCCCCGATCGGCAAGGGTCAGCGCGGCCTCATCGTCTCGCCGCCCAAGGCGGGCAAGACCCTCGTGCTGCAGGCCATCGCCGACTCGATCGCGAAGAACAATCCCGAGGTGCACCTCATGGTCGTGCTCGTCGACGAGCGCCCCGAAGAGGTCACCGATATGCAGCGCTCGGTCAAGGGCGAGGTCATCGCCTCGACCTTCGACCGCCCGGCCGAAGACCACACCACGGTCGCCGAGCTCGCCATCGAGCGTGCGAAGCGCCTCGTTGAACTCGGGCACGATGTCGTCGTGCTGCTCGACTCGATCACCCGCTTGGGCCGCGCGTACAACGTGACGGCGCCGACCAGCGGGCGCATCCTCTCGGGCGGCGTCGACTCGGCTGCGCTGTACCCGCCGAAGCGCTTCTTCGGTGCCGCACGCAACATCGAAGACGGCGGCTCGCTCACGATTC
This sequence comes from Actinomycetales bacterium, assembly GCA_038326585.1. Lineage (GTDB taxonomy): Bacteria > Actinomycetota > Actinomycetes > Actinomycetales > Microbacteriaceae > Microcella. Next base: position 6,228 of record JBBQKE010000059.1, read on the forward strand.
TCGCGACGGCGCTCGTCGAGACCGGCTCGAAGATGGACGAGGTGATTTTCGAAGAGTTCAAGGGCACCGGCAACATGGAGCTTCGACTGTCGCGCCAGCTCGCTGACAAGCGCATCTTCCCGGCGGTCGATATCTCGGCCTCGGGTACGCGCCGCGAAGAGATGCTGCTCGGTGCTGACGAAGTGCGTGTCACCTGGCAACTGCGTCGGGCGCTCGCGAGCCTCGACACTCAAGCGGCGCTCGAGCTCGTGCTCGGAAAGCTCAAAGAGACCTCGTCCAACGTCGAGTTCTTGGTTGCCGTGCAGAAGTCGCTGCCGCAGGCAAGCGCCGCGCACACCGACTGATGTCGTCACGCGCGCTCTGGCGCGCGTGACCCGAGGGAGTACTCCATGTTCGAGTCGGTCGACTCACTCATCGCTGAGCACGAAGCACTGCAAGAGCAGCTCGGCGACCCCGCCGTGCACGCCGATGCAGCGCGTGCGAAGAAGCTCAACCGGCGCTATGCCGAGTTGAGCCAGATCGTCGCGGCCCACGAGAACTGGCGGCAGGCCGATGAAGACCTCGTTGCGGGCCGTGAGCTCGCCAAAGACGATGAGGCGTTCGCCGACGAGGTGCCCTCGCTCGAGCAGGCTCTCACCGAGCGCGCCGAAAAGTTGCGTCGTCTCTTGATTCCGCGCGACCCCGACGACGGGCGCGACGTCATCATGGAGATCAAGGGCGGCGAGGGCGGCGAAGAGTCGGCGCTGTTTGCGGCGGACCTGCTGCGCATGTACAGCTACTACGCCGAGTCGAAGGGCTGGAAAGTCGAGCTGCTCGACGCGACCCGCAGCGACATGGGCGGCTACAAAGACGTGCAGGTCGCCATCAAGGGCACCTCGAGCGACCCGGCTCAGGGCCCGTGGGCCAACCTCAAGTACGAGGGCGGCGTGCACCGCGTTCAGCGTGTGCCGGCCACCGAGTCGCAGGGCCGCATCCACACCTCGACCACCGGCGTACTCGTCTTCCCCGAAGTCGATGAGCCAGAAGAGGTCGACATCAACCAGAACGACCTCAAGATCGACGTCTACCGCTCGAGCGGCCCCGGCGGGCAGTCGGTCAACACGACCGACTCGGCCGTGCGCATCACCCACCTGCCCACGGGCATCGTCGTGGCGATGCAGAACGAGAAGAGCCAGTTGCAGAACCGCGAGGCCGCCATGCGCGTGCTGCGGGCCCGCATCCTCGCGCGTCAGCAGGAGGAGCGGGATGCTGTCGCGAGCGATGCCCGCAAGAGCCAGATTCGCGGCATGGACCGCTCAGAGCGCATCCGTACCTACAACTTTCCCGAGAACCGCATTGCCGACCACCGCACGGGGTACAAGGCCTACAACCTCGATACGGTCATGAACGGTGCGCTCGGTCCCGTCGTCGAGTCGTGCATCCAAGCCGACGAAGAGGCCCGCCTTGACGCCATCGGCGACGTCGAAGCGTGACCGGTTTCACCACCTCGTGAGCAAGCCTGACCTCGCTGCATTGCGCGACCATGCCGTCCGCGTGCTGGCGGATGCGGGCGTGACGACTCCGGAGGCCGACGCCGACCTGCTCATCGGGC
>JBBQKE010000060.1:0-7799 GCA_038326585.1 Actinomycetales bacterium
CGCGCGCAGGTTCTCTTCGACCTTCTGCGCGAGCTGCGCGAGGTCGGCGTCGGTGACCGGGCGGCCCTGGCACGCCTTGCGAACGCCCGCCACGATCTTCTCGCGCGAGAACGGCTCGACCACGCCACTGCGCTTGATCACCATGAGGCTCGCCGTCTCGGTGGTGCTGAATCGACGACCGCACTCAGGGCACTGGCGGCGTCGACGAATCGCCAGCCCGTCATCGCTCGTGCGGGAATCGATGACCCGGCTGTCAGAGTGGCGGCAGAAAGGGCAGTGCATGGTGCCGCAAGCCTAGAGGAACCGGGCGCGCACGGCGTCGCCATGGGCGGGCAGCTGCTCCGCGTCGCTCAGGGCAGTCACGTGGGCGGCGACCTCGGCGAGGGCATCCCGGTCGTACTCGACGATCTGCTGCGGGCGCAAGAAGGTGTACGCGCCCAGACCAGAAGCGAAACGGGCCTGTCCGCCCGTGGGCAGCACATGATTCGAGCCGGCGACATAATCACCGAGGCTCACCGGCGTGTGGTCGCCGACGAAAATGGCTCCCGCGCTCTCGAGGAGGGGCAGCAGCGCTGCAGCGTCAGCCACCTGCACCTCGAGGTGCTCGGGCCCGTAAGCGTTGCTGAAGCGTGCCGCCTGAGCGAGGTCGTCGACGAGCACGATCGCCGACTGCGGTCCTTCGAGCGCCGTCGTGACGCGTGCGCGGTGGTGGGTTGCTGCGACGGCGGCAGGCAGTGCGTGCTGCACAGCCTGCGCCAGCGCGGCATCATGGGTGACGAGCACGCTGCCCGCGAGCTCATCGTGTTCGGCCTGGCTGATGAGATCGGCCACGACGTAGTCGGGTCGTGCACTCGCGTCGGCGATGATGAGGATCTCGGTCGGGCCGGCTTCAGAGTCGATGCCGACCACGCCCTTGACGGCTCGCTTCGCAGTGGCGACAAAGAGATTGCCGGGGCCCGTAATGACCTGCACGGGCTCGAGCCCGAGATCGTCGACTCCGTAAGCCAACGCTCCGATCGCTCCAGCACCGCCCATGGCGTAGACCTCGTCGATGCCGAGCAGCGCGGCCGCGCCGAGAATCGTGGGATGCACCGAGCCGCCGAAATCGGCCTGCGGCGGAGACGCGAGCGCGATCGACGCCACACCCGCGACCTGCGCGGCGACGACGTTCATGACCACGCTCGAGGGATAGACAGCTTTGCCGCCGGGTACATAGAGACCCACGCGGCGCACTGGCTGCCACCGTTGCACGATGCGCGCGCCCGGTGCGACGTCAGTCACCTGCTCTGCCGGCACCTGGGCAGCGGTGGCACGACGCACTCGCTCGATCGCGAGTTCGAGAGCCGAACGCACGTCGGGGTCGAGAGCAGCCTCGGCCGCACGCAACTGTTCAGGGCTGATGCGCACGCTCGACGGTCGCACGCGATCAAAACGCTCCGCCTGATCGAGCAGGGCAGCACTGCCGCGGTCGCGGACATCCTGAATGATCGCGTTCACGGCATCGACGGCCGACCCGACGTCGCTCGCCGCCCGAGGAACGAGGGCGAGCAGGTCGGTCGAGGTGAGCGCGCGGCCGCGCAGATCGAGGGTTCGCATCATGGCCTTCTCAGCCTAATCGCGGCCAGCCTCGGGAATACCCGGACGTGAATGCGGTTGCATCAACGGTGATGACCATTGCACCCGACGCCACCGGTTTCGACGCCTTCGCCCAGGCGTTTCGACGTCATGCCGCCGGAGTCGCCGTGATCACCGCGCTGTCGCCCGATGGTCGCCCGGTCGGATTCACGGCGACCTCGCTCGCCTCTCTGGCCGCCGTTCCCCCGCTCGCGACGTTCAACATGGCCCGCACCGCGAGCTCGTGGCCCGCGATCGAGCGGACCGACCGTGTCGCGATCCACATGCTCGGGCAAGAAGACTTCGCTGTCGCGAAGATCATGGCGGGCGACAACGCCCTGCGTTTCGAGGGTGACCACTGGGAGCCCGGCCCGCACGGTCTGCCGATTCTCAAGGACGTCACCGCCTGGATGGTCGGCACCATCGTGGCGCGCACCTCCGTCGCCGACAACGCGATGATCGCGGTGCAGATCGATCAGGGCGCGCTCGGTGATCCCGACGAGCCACTGCTCTACCACGAACGAGCTTTTCGGGCTCTGGGGGCGGAACTCTCCGACTAGGCCGTCGCGGGCAGCTATGTCAGTGCCCGCGGCCCGAGCAGGCTCTTGACCTCGCCGTAGAAATTCGCCGAGGGGTCGACGCGATGCGGAAGCTCGAACACGCGCGCAGAGTCATCGCGCAGCAGGCGCAGACGCACTTCGGTCGTGCCACGGTGGCGACTGAGCACGGTACCGAGTTCGCTGACGATATCGACGGTGGCCCGCTGCTCGCGCACGGTCAGGGTGAGGGGCCCGGTCTCGGCACTGACACCGAGTTCGGGCTGCTGCAGAGTGATGGCCTGCAGCGCGATGCCGTCATCACGATGGTTGACGCGCCCCCGCACGACGACGATGCTGTCAGCCACGAGCCGCGAACCGAATTCGGTATAGGTCTTGCCGAGGAACATGATCGAGACCTCGCCGCCGAAGTCTTCGAGCGTGACCATGCCGGAGGGGTTGCCCGAGTTGCGGGCGACGCGGTGCTGCACGCTCGTGATGAGACCGGCGACCGTCACCTGTTCGCCGTCGGCGGGTGGATTGTCGTTGAGCTCGGCGATGCTGAGGCCGGCATGTTGCGCAAGAGCGCGCTCGAGACCGGCAAGCGGGTGGTCTGACACATACAGACCGAGCATCTCGCGCTCGAATGCGAGTTTGTCTTTTTTCGCCCACTCCGGCCGTACGGGCACGTGCTCGGTGCTCTGCTCGGCATCGTCAAAAAGACTGTCGAAATCGAAGCCGACGTCGCCGATCTCCTCGGCCCGCTTTTCTTTCACGGCCGCTTCGACGGCGCCCTCGTGAATCTCCATCAGCGCACGGCGCGTCGCGCCGAGCGAGTCGAAGGCACCCGCCTTGACGAGCGACTCGATCGCCCTCTTGTTCGCGACCGGCCCCGGCACCTTCTTCAAGAAATCGAAGAAGCCCGTGAAGCGGCCCTTCTGCTCGCGCGCGCCGCGGATTCCTTCGACAACGTTGTGGCCGACATTGCGCACTGCGCCCAGCCCGAATCGGATGTCGTCGCCGACGGCCGCAAAGTACTCGATCGACTCGTTGACATCGGGCGGCAGCACGGTGATGCCCATGCGGCGGCACTCGTTGAGGTAGACCGCCATCTTGTCTTTCGAGTCGCCGACGCTCGTGAGCAGCGCGGCCATGTACTCGGCCGGATAGTGCGCCTTGAGGTAGGCCGTCCAGTATGAGACCACCCCGTAGGCGGCCGAGTGCGCCTTGTTGAAGGCGTAGTCGCTGAAGGGCACCAGGATGTCCCAGAGCGTCTTCACGGCGGCCGCAGAGTAGCCGTTGGCGGTCATCCCGGCCTCGAAGTTCTCGTACTGCTTGTCGAGCTCTTCTTTCTTCTTCTTGCCCATGGCGCGGCGCAGCAGGTCGGCTTGCGCGAGCGTGTAGCCCGCCAGCTTCTGAGCGATCTCCATGACCTGCTCTTGGTAGACAATGAGGCCGTAGGTGCCGCCGAGCACATCTCGCAGCGGCTCTTCGAGTTCTGGGTGAATGGGCACGATCGGCTGGCGGTCATTCTTGCGCAGCGCGTAATTCGTGTGCGAATCGGCCCCCATCGGACCGGGTCGGTAGAGCGCGAGCACGGCTGAGATGTCTTCGAAGTTGTCGGGCTTCATCATGCGCAGCAGCGCGCGCATGGGGCCGCCGTCGAGCTGGAAGACGCCGAGAGTGTCGCCCCGCGCCAGCAACTCGTAGGCCGCCAGGTCGTCGAGCGTGAGATCTTCCAGCACGAGGCGCTCGCCTCGGTTAGCCTCGATGTTGTCGAGCGCGTCGTCGATGATCGTGAGGTTGCGCAGACCGAGGAAGTCCATCTTGACGAGCCCGAGCGCCTCCGACGCGGGAAAGTCGAACTGCGTGACGATCTGGCCGTCTAGCTCGCGCTTCATGATCGGGATGATGTCGATGAGCGGCTCGCTCGACATGATCACGCCCGCCGCGTGCACCCCCCACTGCCGCTTGAGGTTCTCGAGCCCGAGAGCCGTGTCGAAGACTGTGCGAGCCTCGGCGTCGACCTCGATGAGGGTTCGGAAGTCGGCCGCTTCTTTGTAGCGTTCGTGGGTCTTGTCCAGAATGCCGGAGAGAGGCATGTCTTTGCCCATGATCGCCGGTGGCATGACCTTCGTGAGCTTCTCGCCCATGCCGAAGGGAAACCCGAGCACGCGCGAGCTGTCTTTCAACGCTTGCTTCGCCTTGATGGTGCCGTAGGTGACGATCTGCGCCACGCGCTCATCGCCGTATTTCTCCGTGACGTAACGGATCACCTCGCCGCGGCGGCGGTCGTCGAAATCGACGTCGAAGTCGGGCATCGAGACGCGGTCGGGGTTGAGGAACCGCTCGAAGATCAGCCCGTGCTCGAGCGGGTCGAGATCGGTGATGCGCATGGCATAGGCAGCCATCGATCCTGCGCCTGAACCGCGACCGGGACCGACACGAATCCCGTTGTTCTTCGACCAGTTGATGAAGTCGGCGACAACGAGGAAGTAACCCGAGAAGCCCATCTGCGTGATGACACCGATCTCGTACTCGGCCCGCGCTCGCACCGCATCAGACACACCGCCCGGATACCGCACAGCGAGTCCGCGCTCGACTTCTTTGATGAACCAGCTGTTCTCGGTCTCGCCGTCAGGAACCGGGAACCGGGGCATGTAGTTGGCTGAGGTGTCGAAGGCGACCTCGGCGCGCTCGGCGATGAGCAACGTGTTGTCACATGCTTCGGGGTAGTCGCGGAACAGGTCGCGCATCTGCGCCGGCGTCTTCAGGTAGAACTCATCAGTGTCGAACTTGAAGCGGTTGGGGTCGTCGAGCGTGCTTCCCGACTGCACGCACAGCAAAGCCGCGTGCGAACTGGCATCAGCGGCGTGGGTGTAGTGCAGGTCGTTGGTGGCGACGAGCGGCAGCCCTAGGTCTTTGGCGAGCCTGATGAGCTCGGTCATGGTGCGGCGCTCGATGGGCAGTCCGTGGTCCATGATCTCGACGAAGTAGTTCTCCGCGCCGAAGATGTCGCGGAACTCGGCCGCGGCCTCGCGCGCCTTGTCGTATTCGCCCAACCGCAGGCGCGTCTGCACCTCGCCGCTCACGCAACCGGTCGTGGCGATGACGCCCTCGGCGTAGCGGCTCAGTAGCTCGCGATCCATGCGCGGCTTGAAGTAGTAGCCCTCGATCGACGCGAGCGACGACATGCGGAAGAGATTGTGCATGCCCGTGGTCGACGAGGCGAGCATGGTGAGGTGCGTGTAGGCCCCCGAGCCCGACACGTCGTCTTCGCCCCCCACGCCCCACTTGACGCGCGTCTTGTCGGTGCGGTGAGTCCCGGGCGTGAGGTAGGCCTCGATGCCGATGATCGGCTTGATTCCGGCCGCGGTCGCGGTCTTCCAGAAGTCGAAGGCGCCGAACATGCTGCCGTGGTCGGTGATCGCGATCGCGGGCATTCCTTGCGAGACCGCCTCGGTGATGAGCGGCGTGACGCGCGCGGCGCCATCGAGCATCGAGTACTCGCTGTGCACGTGGAGGTGGACGAACGAGTCTGCTCGAGTGGTCACGGCGCCTCCGACGGGTCGATCTGGACCCTCAGTCTAGGTCGTGCCGACGCGCTCACCCCGCCCGCTCGACGGGCGCGTCACCCCTCGCGCAGCACCTCGAGTGCGTGCTGCAGGTCGTCAGGGTAGTGCGACGAGTACTCGACCCGGTCGCCGGTCGCCGGATGCCGAAAACCGAGCCGCATGGCCTGCAGCCACTGCCGCTCGAGGCCGAGCCGTTGACTCAGCACGGGGTCGGCGCCATACATGGCGTCGCCCACGCAGGGGTGACGCTGCGCGGCCATGTGCACACGGATCTGGTGGGTGCGCCCGGTCTCGAGGTGCACTTCGAGCAGCGACGCGCGCGGAAAGGCCTCGAGCGTGTCGTAGTGCGTCACAGAGGGCTTGCCGCCCGCGACGACCGCAAACTTCCAGGCGCTGCCGGGATGCCGCCCGATCGGCGCATCAATCGTGCCCGATAGCGGGTCGGGATGCCCCTGCACCACGGCGTGATAGATCTTCTCGACCTCTCGATCATGGAACTGCCGCTTGAGCTCGCGGTAGGCCCCTTCAGACTTTGCGACGACCATGAGTCCGCTCGTGCCGGCGTCGAGGCGATGCACGACACCCGCGCGCTCTGCCGGACCGGAGGTGGCGATGCGGTAGCCCGCTGCGGCGAGAGCGCCGATGACCGTTGGCCCGACCCACCCCACCGAGGGATGAGCCGCGACCCCCACGGGCTTGTCGACGACGACCAGGTCATCGTCGTCGTGCACGATGCGAAGATCGTCGACGGGTATCGGTTCAAGACGCGCCTCGCGCCGTGGCTGCCAAGTGACCTCAAGCCAGACATCGGCCGCCACCCGATCAGACTTGCCGACCACGCGGCCGTCAAGCGTCACTCCCCCGGCGTCGGCGATCTCCGCTGCCTGCGTGCGCGAGAACCCGAGGAGGGTTGCCAGAGCGACATCGACTCGCTCGCCTGCGCGGCCGGGGGGAACGAAAAGGGAGCGCGACTCGGTCACCGTCGCGCTCCCCTGCCCGCTCGAACGGATGGGTTCAGGAGCCGTAGCCCGGGTACTGGCTGGGCGGCGGTGACTGCGTCGTCGGGTAGGACGGCGCTGAGCCGGGTGCGGGGAACGTCGGAGCCGAGCCAGGGTACGACTGCTCGTAGCTCGGTGCCTGCTCGTAGCTCGGAGACTGCGCGGGCGCCGACTGCGATGCGCTCGAGCCTGACGGCGTCGACCCGGCAGACGGCGCACTGGCCGGCTGCGCCGTGCCCTCAAGCTCGTTCAGCTGGCTCTGGATGTAGGTGCGCAATTGCTGGCGGTACTCACGCTCGAAGGTGCGCAACTCGTCAACGCTGCGCTGAAGCACGGCGCGCTCCTGCTCGAGAACCTGCAGCTGGCCCTGCTGCGCGCTCGCAGCCTCGGCCACGATGCGGGCAGCCTCTGCTTCGCCCTCGGAAATCAACTGCTCTTTCTTGGCCACGCCCTCGCGCACGTGCTCTTCGTGAAGACGTCGAGCGAGCTGCAGCAGGTTGTTGGTGTCGGCCGACGCTTCCGACGAGGCCGGCGGAGCGGCGGGCGCCTCGAACGCGGGTGCCGGAGCGGGCACCGGCGGGGCGACGACGGGAGCAGCAACCGGCACCTGCATGGCTGCTGGTGCACCCCCACCGCGCTGCAGCTCGGCGATGCGCGCATCGGCGGCAACAAGCCGCTGGCGAAGCTCATCGTTCTCTTGGGTGAGCCGACGCAACTCGACGACGATCTCGTCGAGGAAGTCATCGACCTCGTCCTGGTCGTATCCCTCGCGGAACTTGGTCGATTGGAAGCGCTTGTTGACGACATCTTCGGGCGTGAGAGCCATGCGCGTCACCTCGAAACTTTCTGGAGCGGTTGAATAACGATGGGGTAACGCTAGCAACAACACGTCACATGCGTCACATCCGTATCGGCCAGCGTAGCGCGCGAAGCCTCGCTGAGGCCATGGATGCGGCGGACTATCGGCCGCTCACGAGCGACATCAGGATCAGCAACACGATCAGCACGATTGTCCACGCGAGGTCGAGACGAATGGAGCCCAGCTGAAGCGGAGGAATCACGCGACGCACCGCCTT
>JBBQKE010000061.1:0-7758 GCA_038326585.1 Actinomycetales bacterium
CGAACGCCCACCACAGGCCTTCTGCACCGCCATAGAAAGCGGCGGGCACGACGGCGACCGCAGCGACGACGAGGGGGATGCGCGGAATGTCGCGGCCCGCGAACCGCAGAGCGCTCGCGAGCTCATAGACGGTGAACGCGACCAAGGCCGCCGCGAACAGCATGAACACCTCTTTGACCACGATGAGGCTGAACAGCAGGGCGAACCCGAGCACGAGGCCGAAGAAGATGGCTTTGGGCAGGTTGCGGCCGGCGCGAGCCTCGATGCGAGCATCCATCTCGCGAGCCTTTACCTCGAGATCGTGCACCTTCGATTCGATGTCGTGAAAGGCGGCCTCGACCTCTTCACGGGCCGTTCCGCTGCGACGGCGTCGCCAGAAGCCCGAGCGTGCATCAGCAGGCTCGACAGATGCGTCTGCGACGGCATCGGCGGTGGGTTCGACTGGCTCGGCCATCTAGACCTCGAGCAGCTCGGCTTCCTTCTTCTTGAACGCCTCTTCTGCGGCGTCTGTCGCGCGCTTCGTGATCGCCTCGAGCTCTTTTTCGGCGCGAGCAACCTCGTCGTCGCCGACCTCGCTCTTCAAGGCGTCGAGGTCATCTTTCGCCTTCCGGCGCACGTTGCGGATCGAGATCTTGCAGTCTTCTGCCTTCTGCTTCACGATCTTGACGTACTCTTTGCGGCGGTCTTCGGTCAGCTCGGGCATCGTCACGCGAATGATCTCGCCGTCGTTGTTGGGGCTCGCTCCGAGGTTCGGAAAGTTCACGATCGCGCGCTCGATCTCTTTCAGGGCGGTCTTGTCGTAGGGCGTGATGAGGATCGTGCGCGCCTCGGGGTTCTGCAGGCTCGCGAGCTGCGCGAGCGGCGTGGGCGTGCCGTAGTACTCGACCAGGATCTTCTGGAACAGCTGCGGGTTGGCCCTGCCGGTGCGCACGGTCGCGAAATCCTCTTTCGCGACCTCGACGGCCTTGGTCATCTTTTCGGTGGCTTCGGCCAGAACATCGGCGATCACAAGCTGCTCCTTCGACGGGTCGACACTGAGTCTAGTAGGCGCGAAAACGGGGGCGCGCATCGTGAGATGCGCGCCCCCGCTCGAGCGAGATGCGTGTGTGCTTAGTCGATCGCCGCGCGACGGCGCAGCACGAGCAGCAGCGCACCGACACCGAGGAAGAGGCCGGCCGCGCCCGCCACGATCGGAGCGATGTCAGCGGCACCCGTCGCCGCGAGTTCCTCTTCGTCCTCGACAACAACATCGAAGGTGAGCACGAGCGGCGCGTAATCGTCGAAGTAGAAGAGCAGCCGAACCTCGCCCGACTCGGCCGGCGTACCCGTCATGCGCAGGGCAGGCTCACCCGACTCCGGGTCGACCTCGAGCGCGAAGGTGAGCCCGGCCGGCGCGTCGAGCACCGTGAAGGTCAGGCCGTCGTCGATCGCTCCCTCGTAGATGTAGTCCCAGTCATCGAGGCCCGAGTTCTCGAGCAGCGGCAGCAGCTGGTCAGTCTCTCCGGAGATCATCGCAGGCGCGTCGACGTACAGGCAGTCATCGGCGTAGACGGGCGGCAGAGTCTCACCGAAGCTGGCGGCGAGCGTCGGCAGCATCGCCTGCATCGCGGCCAGGGCCTCGTCGGTCGAGCACGGGTCGTACTCGAGCAGCGCGACCGTGAGCACGGCGGCGGCGTCACCGGTGAAGCTCAGCTCCACCACGTCAGAACCGTTCGACACGCTGTACGCCACGTCGGCGAAGGAGTATCCGATGACGGGGTCACCGTCGGGGCCGTCGTGCGACACCAAGGTGGTCGCCGTGGGGGTGACGAATTCGCTGTCGCTGTCGGAGCCGAGCTCGCCACTCTGGTCAATCGTGTAATCGGCGAGGGGAGCTCCACCGCTCGTCGTCGCCGTCCACGACCACCGGGCGAATGACCCCTGAATCTCGAGGGTGCGCGTGATGTCGAGAACGTCGCCATCACCGAAGTCGGCCGATGCCGTCGCCTCGAACTCGCTCAGCCCGTTGTCGACCCAGGTGCCCGCGGTGCTGGTGAAAGCCGGGGACAACGTGGCGCCGCCGAGTGTCACCGAAAGATCGTCGAGGAGGAATCCGTCGAACGCGTCGTCCGTGAATCCGAACACGTCGACCGAGCTGCCGAGGTAGTCGACGAAATACGCCGATGCGTCAGAGAAGTACGCAGCGTTGTCATCCGCGTCGTACCACTCCCACCCGGGAGTCAGGACGTCGTTCGATGCGGCCATTGCGCTCGAGCTGGTGGCGAGAGCACCGGCGGCACCCAGAACGACGGCGACAGTAGCCGCTGCGACACGGCGGCGCAGAGAGAAACGATTCATCGGGGACTGTCCTTAGATCGAAAGTCGGAAAGTGGAATTCACATTCCATCCCGAGGCTAACAGCTTCCTGTCAGTTTGCCGAGAAAATCGACGAACTCCGTGCCGAGGTCGGCTCACCTGGCCGCGAGCAGTGCGATGCCTGCCAGCACCACCAGGCTGCCGACGAGGCGAGCGGCCGGATGCGGCTCCTTCAGCAACAGCCATCCCGCGAGAGCGATGAGCACGACGCTCACCTCACGGGCCGGAGCGACGATCGAGACGGGGGCGAGCGTGTAGGCGGCGAGCACGGCGACGTAAGCGAGAGGCGACAGCACTCCCACGAGCACGACCGCCGCGGTATGCTCGCGCGCGACCCGCGGGAGCGCGCCGCGCTCGCGCGTCGCAAGGGGCAGCAGCACGGCCAGCTGCACGACCATGCTCGCCCAGTAGTAGCCCACGGGCTCGAGCTCGGCGCGGGTCACTGCGGCCGCATCCCACAGCGTGTACGCGGCAATGACGACGCCGACCGCCGCGCCGTAGCGGATGCCCCGCCAGCGTCGCGCTGTCGCCGACGCCTGCTCACCGCTCGCCTCGCCGGGCGCATTGTCGCTCACCGCGGTTCGAGTGCCGGCGGTGCCGATGACCACGACTCCGGCAATGACGAGCGCGGCGCCGGCCAGTACGATCGGCGCGGGGCGCTCACCGAGCACTATCACCGCGCCGATGACGCTCAGCAGCGGGCCGGTGCCGCGCGCGAGAGGGTAGACGACACCGACGTCGGCGAGCCGATACCCGCGCTGCAGCAGCAGGAAGTACGCCAGCTGCAGTCCCGCGCTGCCGAGCACCAAGGGCGCGAACGTGGTCGTCGCCGGGGGCGAGACGATGAGGGCCGCGATACCGAACGGGGCGAACGCCACGACCCCGACGACGAGCGTCGCTGCGATGAAGGGCGCACCGCTCGTGCCCGCGCGCTTCATCGCGAGGTTCCACGTCGCGTGGGCGATCGCGGCCCCGGCGATGAGCAGAGCGGCGATCACGTGCTCAGCCTAGGTCGGGCAGGGGCGCTGCGGGCATCGCGGTCACTCGCGCACGAATTCCACCCGGAAGTCGCTGATGTAGACGTGCTCGTCGCCCGCCATGTCTTTGAAGAACAGCCGGGCCTCCCGCCCCAGGCGCAGGCAGGTGCGCCGCGCGGCGAGGTCATCGGGCGAGTCGGTGGGCTGCAGTGAGGCGTACCAGAGCGTGTGCCCGGGGCGGTGCACGATGCGCACGGGCGTCGTCCACTGCTGCGCGTTGTCGCCTTCGCCGAGGTCGCGATGGGGGTTCATCGAGATGAAGAGGCTGTCACCCACCCAAAAGCTGCCGTCCACGCGGCCGAGCAGCATCACCCAGCACTCCAGGTGCTCGTTCCAGCTGACGGAGGGGCCCCAGTAGTACAGCTCGTCCCCTCGCGACACGGCCCCACCGCCCTCGTCAGTCGGGATGCGAAGGCTCGCGATCGGCTGCCCCACGCCGTCCCACGGCGCATCGAAGGCGGTGCCGCTCCAGCGCCGAGCGGCACCCGTGGGCTCGTCGAGCGAGGCGAGCGGCACCCGCGCGACGCTCACGCACTGCGCCGCGGCCTCGGTGTCGCGCGACCAGGTGCGAGCATCCCAGGTTTGTGGGTAGGCGTACTCGCCGTAGAACACGTAGAGATGATCGCCCGACGCGACGGCGCTCGGGTCGCCGACCCCGTCCGGGAAGCAATTGTTGCGGTTGACCGGCAGGCGGATCATGCGCTCGTCGCGGTCTTCGAGCAGGATGCCGCGGTCGGCCCCGCTCTCGCCGCCGTCCGTCGAGAGCATGATGCCGATGCGCGGCACCGCCTGCACCGAATCGGATCTGGTCAGTCCCGGCGGCCAGTCGTCGGCGCGCAAGCCCTCCCCCGTCTCCGGATCGAACGGCAGCGTCTCGGGATAGTTCTCGTTGTGGTAGAGCGCGTACAGGGTGCGGCCGCTCGCATCCGCAGGGTCTTGATTGACAGTCTCAAACCAGACGGCGCCGTGCAGTCCCGGCTCACCGGGCGGCGCGTTCGGGGGCATGACGGGCTCGACGAACTCGTGGGGCTCGCGCGCGAACGCTTCGCTCACCGTCGCCCCGTCCGCGTGCTTGAGCTCGTCGGCCCTCCCCCACACCGGGTCTTCGCCGTACTTGCCGGGGAAGATGCGGAAGCGGTCGGCGACCCAGGCGGTCGCCATGTTGCAGTCGACGAAGTTGCCAAACGTGAACCGCGCGGTCGGAATCAGCCACACGCTGATGCCGGGCGCCCCGGTCGCGATGGTGACGATCTCGGTCATGGATGCGCTCCCGGCAGGTCATCGGCGGGCGATGCGAACGCGTCCCTTAGATCATACCTAAAGCGCCGCAGGCTCGACTCAGTTGGAGACGCGCGTGCCGATCTGATCGCCGCGGATCGCGCGAGCGATGTTGCCCTGCGGCTCCATACCGAACACGACCATCGGCATGCTGTTGTCCATGCAGAGCGAGAAGGCGGTCGAGTCGACCACCTTCAGGCCCTTGACGAGCGCTTCTTGGTACGTGATGGAGTCGAGCTTGCGCGCGTCGGGGTTGCGCCGAGGGTCGTCGCTGTAGACGCCGTCGACGCCGTTTTTGGCGACCAGCACTTCGACCGCTCCGATCTCGAGCGCCCGCGGTGCTGCGACCGTGTCGGTCGAGAAGTACGGCAGACCGGCGCCGGCGCCGAAGATGACGACCCGACCCTTCTCGAGATGCCGTTCGGCGCGCAGCGGACTGTAGGGCTCGGCGACCTGCGTCATCTGGATCGCCGACTGCACCCGGACCCCCGCACCCGCCTGCTCGAGGAAGTCCTGCAGCGCGAGCGCGTTCATGACCGTGCCGAGCATGCCCATGTAGTCGGCGCGCCCGCGGTCCATGCCGCGCTGGCTGAGCTCGGCGCCCCGAAAGAAGTTGCCGCCGCCGACCACGATCGCGACTTCGACATCTTTCGCCGCGTCAGCGATCTCTCGCGCAATCTCGCTGACCACATCGGGATTCACCCCGAGCGATCCGCCTCCGAAGGCTTCACCCGACAGCTTGAGCAGAACCCGTCGCTTCTTCTCGACCAAGACGTGCTCCTTCTCTCGTGCGGCGTCTCCAGCGTATGGGGTGGAGACCCCCGCGCGCGCCGGTATTCATCAACCGTGGTTGACCCTTATGCCGCGGTCAACTAAAGTTGATGACATGGTCGACAGCATCCAGATCCCCTCCCCCAACGACCCGGCCGCGGCGTTCGCCTCCGTAGTGGCCCTGCGCCGCCTTGCCGCAAACCTCGAACGCGAGGCGGTAGATCGCGCCCTTGAGAGCCGCTGGACCTGGGCCGACATCGGTCAAGCCCTCGGGATGACCGCGCAGGCCGCCCACAAGCGACTCTCCCCGGCACGACGCGCACCCCGCTAGCCCGCCAGTCCTCCCCCGAAAGGAACCACCATGCCGCTGCGCACAGCCCGCCACGATGTCGCCGTGATCGCCGCACTGCTCACCACCGCCGAGAACGAGGCGCGAACACTCGGCGACCCCGAGCCGGGCGCTGAGCACCTGTTGCTCGCCTCCCTGCTTCTCGGCGACCCCTCGGCGCGCGACGCGTCAGGGCTGACCGCCGACCGGGTTCGCGAGGCCATCGTGGCTGTGCACGCCGAGTCTCTCGCCGCGGTCGGCGTCACGCCGCCCGAGCTCGATTCCTCGCTGCCGCCAGCACACGGGGTCTACCGCAGCGACGTCAGTACACAAGAGGTGTTCCAGCAGGCGCGCCGCCTCGCACGCCGCTCAGCGGCCGGACTGCGTTCGGCACACGTATTGCTCGCGGTTGCCGAGCGCGAGCACGGCACCGCCGCTCGCGTTCTCAGGCAGCTCGGGCTCGAGCGGGCATCCGTCATCGAAGCCGCTCACAGGATGCTCGCTCAGTGATCGCCGTGCGGCCCGAGTGAGCCGCCCCATGACGAAAGCCCCGGGTCACGTTCAGACCCGGGGCTTTCGTGGTGATGGGGTTAGGCGCCGACCTTGAAGCGGGCGAAGCCCGTCACGGTCAAGCCAGCATCTTTGAGCACGTTCGCGACCGTGAGCTTGTTGTCACGGGCGTAGTCCTGCTCGAGCAGGGCGACCTGCTTGAAGAACGCACCCACACGACCCTCGACGATCTTCGGCAGGGCGGCCTCAGGCTTGCCCTCGTTGCGCGAGATCTCTTCGACGATGCGGCGCTCGTTCTCGACCGTCTCGGCCGGAACCTCGTCGCGCGTCAGGTACTGCGGGTCAGCGAACGAGATGTGCTGCGCAATGCTGCGCGCCGTCTCGGCGTCAGAACCCTCGTAGGCCACGACCACGCCGACCTGCGGAGGCAGGTCTTTGTTGGTGCGGTGCAGGTAGACGGCGAACTGCGACCCCTCAATGCGGGCGACGCGGCGAAGCTCGAACTTCTCGCCGATGATGGCGGCCTCGGCGTCGATCGCCTCGGCGACGGTCGAGCCGTCGAGCGAGGCAGCCAGCGCGGCGTCGACCGACGCGGCACCAGCGGCCACGACGGCTGCCAGCACGCGCTCACCGAGGGCGACGAACTTGTCGCCCTTGGCCACGAAGTCGGTCTCGCACGCGAGCTCAATCATGGTCGCGGCGCCGCTGCCCTCGTGCGCGGCGATGAGGCCCTCGCTCGTCGAGCGGTCGGCACGCTTCGCGTTGCCCTTCGCACCCTTGAGTCGCAGGATCTCGGTGGCCTTCTCGAGGTCACCTTCTGCTTCGACGAGGGCGTTCTTGGTGTCGACCATGCCCGTGCCGAGACGGTCGCGCAGGGTCTTGATGTCTTCCAGGCTGACGTTCGCCATAGAGGGGGTCCTTACTCGGTCTCGGCGGCCGGGGCGTCAGCCTCGGCAGCGGGCTTCTTCGCGGCAGGCTTCTTCGCCGCAGGCTTCTTGGCGGCAGGGGCCTCGACGGGCTCCTCAGCGGCGTCGGCCGGAGCCTCGGCTGCAGGTGCCTCGTCGGCCGCATCCTTCTTCGGCGCAGCTTTCTTGACCGGAGCCTTCTTGGCGACCGGCTTCTCAGCAGGCTCCTCGGCGGCGGGCGCCTCAGCGGCCTCCTCGGCCACGGCCTCAGCGGGCTCGTCGGCTACGGCCTCTGCGGGCTCGTCGGCGACGGGCGCTTCAGCGGCGGCCGGGGCCTCCGCTTCCGCGACATCAGCGGTCGCGACATCAGGTGCGGCGCCATCAGCGGTCGCGTCAGCCGCGGGGGCCTCGGCAGCAGCAGCGCCCTGCTCGAGAAGCTCGCGCTCCCACTCAGCGAGCGGCTCGACGGCCGAGACGTTGCCCTCGGCTTCGGGCTTCTGGTGCTTCTGGATCAGACCCTCGGCAGCAGCATCCGCGATGATGCGCGTCAGCAGCGCCACCGAGCGAATCGCAT
>JBBQKE010000062.1:0-7700 GCA_038326585.1 Actinomycetales bacterium
GGTCGGAAGCACGGCATCCGGCTTCTCTTTCGCGATGATCGCCTCGATGACTTCGGGCGTGATCGGCTCGATGTAGGTCGCATCGGCGAAGTCGGGGTCGGTCATGATCGTCGCCGGGTTGGAGTTGACCAGAATGACCCGGATGCCCTCCGCACGCAGCACGCGGCAGGCCTGGGTTCCCGAATAGTCGAACTCGGCCGCTTGACCAATGACGATCGGGCCCGAGCCGATCACCAGAACGCTGTTGATGTCGTCGCGCTTGGGCATCAGGCGTCGGCCTTTCGGTGCTGGTGGCCGGCGCTGTGGGCGACGACAAGGTCGTGGAAGCGATCGAATAGGTAGGTCGAATCGTGCGGACCGGCGGCGGCCTCGGGGTGGTACTGCACGCTGAAGGCCGGAATATCAATCGCGCGGATGCCCTCGACCACCTGATCGTTGAGTCCGATGTGACTCACCTAGACGCGGCCGAAACCCGCGGGGCTCTCGACGACGCCCTCGAGCGGGGCATCCACCGCGAAGCCGTGATTGTGGGCCGTGATCTCGATGCGGCCGGTGGCCTTGTCGAGCACCGGCTGATTGATGCCGCGGTGGCCGTAGGGCAGTTTGTAGGTGCCAAAGCCCAGCGCGCGACCGAGCAGCTGGTTGCCGAAGCAGATGCCGAAGAACGGCAGGCCAGCGCGCAGCACTCCTTGCAGCAACTCGACGTGCGCGTCGCTCGCCGCGGGATCACCGGGGCCGTTCGAGTAGAAGACCGCGATGGGGTCGATCGCCCGCAGCTCGTCGAGTGTCACCGACTGCGGAAGCACGTGCACCTCGAAGCCACGGTCGGCAAGGTGTCGCACGGTCGCCTCTTTGATGCCGAGGTCGAGCACCGCCAAGCGGCCGATACTCTCACCCGACGACGGCACCACCCGTGTCTGCCCGACCGAGACCTCGGCCGAGAGGTTGCGGCCAGTCATTTCGGCCGACGACTGCACGATCGCCAATTGTTCGTCGTCGCTCAGGCCCGCGTCGACGCCGGAGAAGATGCCTGCGCGCATTGCGCCGCCCTCACGGATGCGGCGCGTGAGCGCGCGCGTGTCGATGCCACTGATGCCCACGATGCCATTCGACTCGAGGTCGTCATCGAGACTGCGGGTCGCCCGATAGTTCGAGACTCGACGTGCGGGGTCGCGCACGACAAAGCCCTCGACCCAGATGCGACGCGACTCGTCGTCGTCGTCGTTCATTCCCGTGTTGCCGATGTGCGGAGCCGTCATGACAACGATCTGGCCGGCATAGCTCGGATCGGTCAGGGTCTCTTGATAGCCACTCATACCGGTGGCGAAGACCGCCTCGCCGACGGTGCGGCCTACGGCGCCGTAGCGGCGGCCCACGAAGCGGGTTCCGTCTTCGAGCACGAGCACGGCGGCAGAACTGGTCACGATGCGACTTCCTCAGCAGGGTCGGGGGCGGCTAGCAGGGTCTGAACGGCTGCAATCAGGCGCTCGGCGTCGGTGCGCTCGGCAAGCCGCAGGTAGGTGTCGACGGGCACCGAGCCGAGCATCCACCCGACCACGACGAGCCCTTCGGGTTCGACGACTCGATCGATCGCCCAGGTCGCGCGACCCACTGATTGCAGGTGCGTTGCGGGTAGGTAGATCGGCGCAGAACCGCGACGCTCGAGCACGAGACCCTCGGGGTGCACGGCCGCCTGCGCGCGTGCCCGAAACCCGAGCCCATGCACTGCGATGCGCTCGAGCGGTTCTTGTGCGGGGGTCGTCGCGACATACCATCCCTCAGCAGAGACGAGTGCGGGCTGCAACTCGGGTGGAACACCGAGGGGCGACGAGATGCCCGCCTGACGTCGGCGGCGGCTCCGCCAACCCACGAGCATGAGCGCGGCGGCCGAGATGACGAGCGCCACGATGAGCAGGGTCGGTAGCAATCTATCCACGAGCGACCTCCTGGTGGCCCGCGGCCACGGCTTCCGGTTCGACGAGAACGCCGTCACTCACCGTGCGCACGCCGCGATGCACGGTGTGCACGACTCGACCCGGCAAGTTGTCGCCGAGATAGGGTGAATTCACGCTGCGTCCGTGCAGATCGTCGACGCTCCAGGAGCGTTCGACAGCAGGGTCGACCAGCACGACATTCGCAGGGCTGCCGATCGCGAGGGGTGCAGCATATCCCTGAACTCGACCGATCTCAGCCGGCGTCACCGAGAGCACCCGAGCGACGCTGTGCCAGTCGAACAGACCAGAGTCGACCATGGTGCGCTGCACGACGCTCAACGCCGACTCGAGACCGACCATGCCGAAAGCCGCGTCGGCCCAGGTGCACTCTTTTGCCTCGGTCGGGTGCGGGGCGTGGTCGGTGGCGACGATGTCGATCGTGCCGTCGGCGAGTGCGGCGCGCAGTGCCTGCACGTCCTCATCTCGACGAAGCGGCGGATTCACCTTGAAGCGCGCGTCGTAGCCCCTCGCTAGGTCTTCGGTCAACAGCAGGTGATGAGGAGTCACCTCGGCCGTCACCGCGATTCCTCGGGCCTTCGCCCAGCGAACGACATCGACCGAACCGGCGGTCGAGACGTGGCAGACGTGCAGCCGGGCTCCCACGTGCTGGGCCAGCAGCACATCTCTCGCGATGATGGCTTCTTCAGCAACGGCGGGCCAGCCCGCGAGCCCGAGCTCGCCCGAGAGCACGCCCTCGTTCATCAATGCGCCCTGGGTGAGTCGGGGCTCTTGCGCATGCTGTGCGACGACGCCGTCGAAGGTCGCGACGTACTCCAGCGCGCGCCGCATGATGAGCGGGTCGTGCACGCACTGCCCGTCATCGCTGAAGACCCGCACCTGCGCAGACGACCTGGCCATGGCGCCGATCTCAGCGAGCTGCTCCCCCGCCAGACCGACGGTCACCGCACCGATGGGGCGAACGGTGGCGTAGCCATGGCGATCACCGAGGCGCTGCACCTGCTCGACGACTCCCGCCGTGTCGGCCACCGGCGAGGTGTTGGCCATCGCATGAACGGCAGTGAAACCGCCCGCTGCGGCCGCGCGCGTGCCGGTCAGCACCGTCTCGCTCGCCTCACCGCCGGGCTCGCGAAGGTGCGTGTGAAGATCGACGAGGCCGGGAAGAGCGATGAGACCCGTGGCGTCGATCACCCGTTCCTTCACCTCGGCTGTGAGGCTTCCGCGGGCGATGATCACGCCGTCGCGAATGCGCAGGTCGTCCCGGTGACCGCCGAACAGCGCCGCTCCGCGAATGAGGAGACTGGTCATCCCTCGCCCCCCGTCAGATCGGCGAAGCCGGTCGATCCTGCAACGAGAAGGTAGAGCACGGCCATGCGGATCGATACCCCGTTCGTGACTTGAGCAAGCACCGTCGACGCCGAAGAGTCTGCAGCGGCGGACGAGATCTCCAGTCCCCGATTCATCGGGCCGGGGTGCATCACCATCGTATCGGGGCCGAGCAGTGCCAGCCGCTCGGTGGTCAGGCCCCACTCGCGCGCATACTCTCGCGGCGACGGGAAGAAAGCTTCGCGCATGCGCTCGGACTGGATGCGCAGCATCATGACGGCGCCAGGATGCGCCGCGAGCGCGTCATCGAGATGCTCGTGCACCGTGACCGGCCACTGCTCGATACCGTGCGGCAGCAGCGTTCGTGGGGCGACGACGTGCACCTCGGCGCCGAGGGTGGTCAGCAGCCACACGTTCGACCGCGCGACGCGCGAATGCAGAATGTCTCCGACAATCGCCACCCGCAAGCCTGCGAGATCGCGGCCGCGAGCATCGGCGCCGTGCATTCGCACCCGCATCGTGAAGGCGTCGAGCAGCGCCTGCGTCGGATGCTCATGCGTACCGTCGCCCGCGTTGATGATCACGGCATCGACCCAGCCGGCGTGCGCGAGCTGGTGCGCAGCGCCCGAGTCGTGATGTCGCACGACGATCGCGTCGGCCCCCATAGCTACCAGGGTCTGCGCGGTGTCCTTCAGGCTCTCACCCTTCGACACGCTCGAGCCCTTGGCACTGAAAGTGATGACGTCGGCACTCAGGCGTTTCGCCGCCGATTCGAACGACAGTCGCGTGCGCGTGGAGTCTTCGAAGAATAAGTTGACGACCGTCTTGCCCCGCAGAGGCGGCAACTTGCGCACCTCGCGATCGGCCGTCTGCGCCATGTCTTCGGCGACGTCGAGAATGCACACGGCAGTCTCACGGTCGAGATCGCGGGTGCTCAACAAGTGCTTCATGGTTCGATCGTCACCTCATCGATGCCGTCGACCTCGCTGAGGCGCACCGACACGCGCTCCGAGGTTGCCGATGGCAGGTTCTTGCCGACGAAATCGGCGCGGATGGGCAACTCGCGATGGCCGCGGTCGACGAGCACGGCGAGCCGCACGACCCGGGGGCGACCGTGGTCGACGAGCGCGTCGAGCGCGGCTCGTATGGTGCGCCCTGAGTAGAGCACGTCATCGACCAGCACGACGATCGCGTCGTCGATACCCCCGGCGGGGATGTGGGTCGGCGCAGGAGTCCGGGTGGGCGTGCGAGCCAGGTCGTCGCGATACAGCGTGATGTCGAGAGCACCGGCGCTCGACACGCCCGGTTCGATCTCGTCGACGATCTGCTGGATGCGCTGAGCAAGAGTCGTGCCCCTGGTCGGGATGCCGAGAAACACCAGTCGGCCATCGCCGCGCCGGCTCTCAAGAACCTCGTGGGCGATGCGGCGCAGAGCGCGGGTGATGTCAGCGTCGTGCAACACAGTGCGTGCGACCACTCTGACCTCCTTTCCCGCCTCACAGGACGGTGGTTAAAGGACGTCGAACAGCTTCAAGTCTAGCGGGTGCTATCCCCAGCGCTTGAGCAGGGCGCGCTCGCCGATACCGAGCAGCGCATCAGTGGTCTTGCCGAGGATGGCCAGCAAGATGATCGCGAGGAAGATGCGATCGACCCGACCGTTGTTCTGCGAGTCGGTGAGCAGGAAACCGAGCCCCATCGATGACGCGATCAGCTCGGCGGCCACGAGGAACAGCCATGCTTGAGCGAGAGCGAGTCGCAAACCCGAAACGATCGACGGCACGACCGCGGGCAATTGCACGGTCGTCAACAGGCGAGTGGGACCCAGACCGAAGGCCCGGCCCGCCTCGACGAGGTGCGTGTCGACGTGACGAAGCGCACCGGCCACAGTCGTGAAGACCGGAAAAGCTGCGCCGATGGCGATGAGCGTGATCTTCGGCTCTTCGAAGATGCCGAGGTAGATCGTGAGCAGCGGCACCCACGCGAGCGAGGGCACTGCTCGAATTGCTCCCAAAGTCGGGGCCAGCAATTGCGAGGCCGTGCGCGAGAGACCCACGAGCGCCCCGAGCAGCAGCCCCACGGTGGCTCCGATGGCGAAGCCCAGAAAGACTCGCTGCAGTGAAATCGCTATGTAGGTGCCGAGTAGACCATTTTGTGCGAGCTCAACACCGGCAATGATCACCTGTTCGGGCGAGGGAAGGATGACTGCCGAGATGTCGGTGAACTCCGTCACCGACCACCAGCCCAGCATCAGGATGCCCGGCAGCAGCAGACCGAGCAGCACGGTTCGAGCGGTGAGTCGCGTGTCGAGGCCATCGGCGACTGCTGTGCCCGCGGCGGAGAACCCGAAAGAGTCTGCCCAGCCGAACAGCGATGCGGCACGCCGCGGCGCCGCCGCTCCCGAACCATCGGGAGCGGCGGCGAGGGAACTCGTCGTTCCGCGTTCGTCGAAGCTCATGCTCAGCGGAAGGCGCTCGGGTCGGCCGCGCGAGCGAACTCCGGGAAGAAGAGTGAGTCGAGCGCGTCATCGATGAGCTGCTGATCGGCGACATCGCCGCTGTCGACGAAGATCGGCCCGATCACGGCAAGCACGGCGCGGTGCTCGTCACCGGGGATCGGATCGATGTCGATCACCGTGCGGTCGATCGTGGCTTCCGCGATGGCCAGCTCGATGCCCGCGACGTCAGCGAGAATCTCCGCAGTCTCTTGAGGGTTCTCGAGCGCCCAGGCACGCGCACGTTCGTAGGCATTCACCACCAGTTGGGCGAGGTCCGGGTGGTTCTCAATGAAGTCTTCCGTGGCATTGAGGAAGCCGTAAGAGTTGAACGCCACGTTGTCGTAGATGATCTCGGCCGTGCCGTTGTAGACCGACGTCGACAGCAGCGGGTCGAGTCCCGCCCACGCGTCTACAGCACCGGTCTCGAGTGCTCCCCGACCGTCGGAGTGCTGCAGGTTCTGCAGCGAGATGTCTTCAAGCGCCAGTCCAGCTTCGGCAAGAGCCTGCAGCAAGAAAAAGTAGGGGTCGGTGCCCTTCGTCGCGGCAACGTTGCGCCCCGCGAGGTCGGCCACGTCAGTGATCTCTGAACCCGTGGGAACGAGCAACGCTGCCCAGTTCGGCTGCGTGTAAATGCTGATGGTCTGGATCGGGCTGCCGTTCGACCGCGCAAGCAGCGCGGCAGAGCCCGCCGTCGATCCGACATCGAGCGCATTCGCCCGCAGACCCTCGTTCGCCTTGTTCGAGCCAGCTGACTGCACCCACGTCACGGTGACGTCGTCCCCGAGCTCGGTTTCGAGCCAGCCCTGATCCTTGATGATCAGACTCAACGGGTTGTACGTGGCGAAATCGAGCGTCAGAGTGGTCGACGACCATTCCGAGCCGTCGGCAGACTCGGCGGCCGGTGCGCCCTCGCCGGCGACGCATCCGGTCATGGCCATGGCGGCCACGGCGACAGTCGCGGTCAGCAGGGTCGATCGGGTGCGGATGGTCATGATTGCCTTTCGATTGCCGCTCGGTTGCGTCGAGCGGTGGTGCGGGATGAGGTGCTGCAGTGATGTGGTGCGGATGGTGCGGTAAGAAGGGCGCGGATCACGCGCCGTGGTGGCTCGGCACCCCCAGCGCGTCGAGAAGCTTCGCGCGAAGGCGAGTGAGCACGACCGATGCCCGGTCGCGAGGTCGAACGCCGGGAACATCCAGAATCATGCTGATGGTCGCTCCCGGCCGATCGTGCCGGGTGCCGAGCAGCACGATGCGGTCGGCGAGGGCGAGCGCCTCGTCGACATCGTGCGTCACCAGCACGATCGTCGCCGGCTCGGCGCGGTGGATGTCGACGAGCAGGTCTTGCATGGTCAATCGCGTCAGGGCGTCGAGGGCGCCGAACGGCTCGTCGAGCAGTAGCACGCCCGGGCCGCGAGCGAGGGCGCGTGCGAGCGACACCCGCTGGGCCATTCCGCCCGAGATCTGCCGGGGCTTGAGCGCGGCGGCGTCGCTGAGTTGCACCAGGTCAAGCAGTTCGGCGACGCGCTCGCGGCCCACGGCGCGGTCGGTGCCGCGCGGCAGTCCGAGCTCGACATTGCGCGCCACTGACCGCCACGGCAGCAGTCGCGGCTCTTGGAAGGCAACGGCGCATCGCTGGTCAGCCGAGGCGACCGCTGAGCCGTCGATCGTCAGGCTTCCCGAGGTGGGCCGATCGAGACCACTGATCTGACGCAGCAAAGTCGACTTGCCGCACCCTGAAGGGCCGAGCAGCGCAACGATTTCGCCGGGCGCGATGCTGAGGTCGATGTCGCGCAGTACAGGCCTGTCGGGCTCCCCCGGCTGCGTCGCAAAGGCGCGCCCGACGCTGCGCAGCGCAACCGGCAGGGCCGGGGTCGCGGTGGCGGAGCGAGACGTGCTGATTGACATGACGCCACCGTAGAAGCGATGCC
>JBBQKE010000063.1:0-7636 GCA_038326585.1 Actinomycetales bacterium
GTCTGCGGCCTCGATCGGGTCTTCACCGAGTCGTTCGTACAGGTCGCGGATGAGCGCGAGGCTGTCATCAACCGTGCCGGGAAAGGGACAGCTGCCAAGATCGGGGCACGCGGCAAGGTACGCCTTGAGTGCGTTCTCGAAGCCCTCTGACTGTGCGAGCACGACTTCGAACGTGGTCGTGGTCGGGTCGGTCGCTCCGTCGAGCACGAGTCGGCCGACCTTGTCGGCGAACTGGTCGGCGTAGCGGGCGCCAATGTCGGTTCCGTAGGAGTATCCGAAGAAGTTGAGTTGGGCATCCCCCACCACAGCCCGCATCATGTCGAGATCGCGAACGGTGCTGTTGGTGTCGACGAATTCAAGAAGCGGGCCCGTGTTCTCTGCACACGCCTCGGCGAAGGCGAGTGAGCTGGCGATGACCTCGGCCTCCCACTCAGGAGTGCCGAGCTCTGCCTCGGGAATGCCGAAGATGAACTCGTCGAGGTCGGCCGGATCGGTGTAGCACGTGACTGCGCTCGAACGGCCGACGCCACGAGGATCCCAGCCGACGATGTCGAACTGCTCGCGCAGCTCGGCGCTCACGGCAAAGTCGACGCTGTCACGCACGAAATCAAAGCCTGACGCGCCGGGGCCGCCCGGGTTGATGAAGAGCGAGCCCTGCGCCGTGCCGCCCGTGGCCGGGTGCCGCACGAGCGCGAGCTCAATGTCGTCGCCTTCACCGGGGTTGTTCCAGTCGAGGGGTGCCGTCGCCGTCGCGCACTCGGCACCACCGCCGCACCCCGACCAGGTGAGCACTTGCGAGTAGTAGGGCTGCAGGTCTGCGGCGACCTCTTCGCCGGTCGGCGTCGAGACGGTGCCACCGGAGACGAGGCCCTGCAACCACGAGGGCACGCACCCGCTCAGAAGCAGGGCGGGAACGAGCAGCATCGAGGCGACGAGCACGCGCCGCGGGGTTGCAGAACGGGTCGCAGTACGGGTCACGAAGTGGAGCCTAGCGCCGGCACCCGACCGCTCGCGGTCACAAGCATGGCCTCGAGAGCCAGCACGGGCGGAGTGTTGCCCTCGATGCGGCGGCGGGCGAGCGCGATGGCATCGAGCGACTCGAGTGAGAGCTCAGCCGAGCGGTCTCGTGCGGCCACTTCGAGGTCGCCGCGTATCGCTTCGTTGACGAGCTCGAGCCCGGCACCGAGTTGCAGCAGCAACACGTCGCGGTGCAGAGACATGAGGTCGACGAGTACCCGGTCGATGCCGTCGCGCACCGATCGCGTAGCGCGACGCTTTTGGTCTTCTTCGAGCGCCTTGAGACTGGCCCGAAGCGCTGCGGGAACGGGTCCGCCCGGCTCAACCCCGAGAGATCGAAGGGCAGAAGTGCGCTCTTCTTCTTCGCGCTCGGCCGTGAACGCCTTCGCGTCATCGGTCGCGATCGCCACGAGTTGTTCGGCGGCGAGCACGGCGCCGCTCACACTCTGCACTCCGAGGGCGAGGGTCAGCGTGCGCGCTCGGCGCGAGCGGGCATCCTCATCGGTGGCCAGTCGCAGTGCCATGCCGATGTGGGTCTGCGATTCGCGCGCCGCGCGTTCGGCGACTATGGGGTCGATGCCGTCGCGGCGCACGAGCAGTTCGGCGACCTCGGGCACGCTCGGCACGCGCAGGCGCACGCTGCGCACGCGCGAGCGGATGGTCGGAATGAGATCGGCGGCGCTCGGCGCGCAGAGAATCCAGACCGTGCGCGGGGGCGGCTCTTCGAGTGCCTTGAGCAACACGTTCGACGTGCGCTCGGTCATGCGGTCAGCGTCTTCGATCACAATCACGCGATAGGGGGCGATGCTCGGCGAAAACTGGCTCTGAGCGACGAGCCTGCGCACCTCTTCAATGGCGATGATCACCCGGTCAGTCGCGAGCACGGCAAGATCGGGGTGGGTGCGCGCAGCGACGAGGGCGGCAGTGTGATCAGCCTCAGCGCCCGAGGTCGCACCCTGCAGCAGAGTCGCCGCGAAGGCGAAAGCGAGATTCGAGCGGCCTGAGCCGGGCGGGCCCGTGATGAGCCACGAGTGCGTCATCGCCTGCGGATCGGCGGCCGCCTCGCGCAGCGACGCAATCGCGGCCTGCTGACCAGTCAGCTCGTCCCAGGCGCTCATGCGTTGACCCTAGCCGAGCAGGTGCGACACTCGATCGCGGATGCTCTGCTGCAGCTCATCGACCGGCACGGTCGCATCGAGCACGAGAAACCGCTCGGGTTCTGCTGCGGCGAGCGCCAGGTAGGCCTGCCGAACCCGCTCGTGGAAGTCATCGGGAGCCGCTTCGAGGCGGTCGTAGCGCGTGCGGCTCACCTCGAGGCGCTCGCGGCCGAGGGCGGGGTCGAGGTCGAGCAGCACCGTGAGGTGCGGCAGCAACCCCTCGGTAGCCCACAGCGACAGATCGCGCACCTCGGTGGGGTCGAGCACACGGCCAGCACCCTGATAGGCGACTGACGAGTCGAGGTATCGGTCTTGAAGCACGATGTCGCCGCGCTCGAGTGCCGGTCGCACAACACTCGCGATGTGATGCGCGCGGTCGGCGGCGTAGAGCAGCGCTTCGGCACGCGGCGACACCTCGCCGCGGCTGTGCAGCACGATCTCGCGCACCTCGACCCCGAGGTCGGTGCCGCCCGGTTCGCGCGTCTGCACGACCGTGCGACCCTGTTGCTTCAGCCATGCCGCAAGCGCACCCATTTGCGTGCTCTTGCCCGAGCCGTCGCCGCCTTCGAGCGTGATGAACAGGCCGGGCATGGTCACTTCTTGGCTGCGCGCTTCGCCGGAGCCTTCTTGGCACCCGCGCTCGCGGCACGCTTGACGGGCTTCTTCGCCGGACCCTTGGCCCGCTTGTCAGCGATCAGTTCGACAGCACGATCGAAGTCGATCTCCATCGGGTCTTCACCGCGCGGCACCGTGGCGTTGGTCTCGCCATCGGTGACATAGGGGCCGAAGCGGCCGTCTTTGAGCTTGATGGGCTTGCCGCTGACGGGGTCGGCGTCGAACTCTTTCAACGCGCTCGACGCCTTGCGCGCGCCGTACTTGGGCTCGGCGAACTTGGCGAGCGCACCGTCGAGGTCGATCTCGAGAATCTGCTCTTCGGTGTCGAGCGAGCGCGTGTCGGTGCCCTTTTTCAAGTAGGGGCCGTACCGGCCGTTCTGCGCAGTGATGGGCTCGCTCGACTCGGGGTCGGTGCCGACAACGCGCGGCAGGCTCAGCAGCATCAGGGCGGTCTCGAGGTCGACCGTCGCCGGGTCCATGGTCTTGAAGAGCGAGGCCGTGCGCGGCTTCTCGGCGGCGGGCTTCTTCTTGGCGGCCGGCTTGCGCTTCGGCGCGGGCGCCTCGACCACTTCACCGGTGGCAGGGTCAACCACGGGGTCGGGTGTCGGTGCGGCCTCGACGGCAGCCGCGACCGCGGCGGCCTGCTCAGGCGTGACCTCCGGCTCAGGGTCGAGCTCGGTGACGTACGGGCCGAAGCGGCCGTCTTTCGCCACGACCTGCTTGCCGCTCTCGGGGTTGATGCCGAGCACTCGATCGCCTGCGATGGGGGCGTCGATGAGTTCTTGCGCCCGCGTGGGAGTCAATTCGTCGGGGGCCATCTCGCTCGGCAGGCTCACGCGCCGCGGCGTCTCAGAACCCTCGTCGACGACCTCGAGATAGGGGCCATACTTGCCGACGCGCAGGGTGATCGTGTCGGTGATGGCCACGGAGTTCAGCGCTTTCGCGTCGATCTCGCCCAGGTTGTCGACCACGGGTCGCAGGCCGGGTTGGTGGTCATCGCCGAAGTAGAACCCCTTCAACCACTCGGTGCGGTCGGCTTCACCGTTGGCGATGCGGTCGAGGTCGGCCTCCATCTCGGCGGTGAAGTCGTACTCGACGAGGTCGGCGAAGTTCTCTTCCAGCAATCGCACGACCGAGAACGCGACCCAGTTGGGCACGAGGGCCGTGCCGCGAGGGGTCACATAGCCGCGATCGATGATCGTCGAGATGATGGCGGCATAGGTGCTCGGGCGGCCGATGCCGCGCTCTTCCAACGCTTTCACCAGGCTCGCTTCGGTGTAGCGTGCCGGCGGGCTGGTCTCGTGACCCTTCGCCTCGACATCGACGACATTCAGCTTCTGCCCCACGGTGAGCGGCGGCAGCTTCGCCTCGGCGGGCTCGGTCTTCTCGGTCGACTCGCGCTCGTCGTCGTTGCTCTCTTCGTAGGCGGCGAGGAACCCACGGAAGGTGATGACCGTGCCGCTGGCGGCGAACTCGGCCATGACGCCGGCGGGGGTGGCGGATGCCGGGGTCGGCCCCGCAGCGATCGTCACCGACGCGGTCTGGCCGCGGGCATCCGCCATCTGGCTCGCGACGGTGCGCTTCCAGATCAGGTCGTAGAGCTTCCAGTCGTTGCCGCGCAACGTGCCCTCGAGCTCGCTCGGCGTGCGGAAGACATCGCCCGCGGGTCGCACGGCTTCGTGGGCCTCTTGCGCGTTCTTCGACTTGCTCGCGTAGACCCGAGGCTGCTCGGGAACAGTGTCGGCGCCGTAGAGCGTCGCGGCCTGCGCGCGAGCGGCATCGACGGCCTGCTGCGAGAGCGTCGTCGAGTCGGTGCGCATATAGGTGATGTAGCCGTTCTCATAGAGTGACTGCGCCACCGACATCGTCTGCCGCGCGGTGAAGCGCAGCTTGCGGCCGGCCTCCTGCTGCAGCGTCGAGGTCGTGAACGGGGCGGCGGGGCGGCGTGTGTAGGGCTTCGACTCGACGCCCGTGACCGTGACGTCGAGGGCAGCATCGCGCAGTGCCTCTGCGAGCGACGTCGTCACGGCCTCGTCGAGCGCGACGGTCTCGGCGCCCTTGAGCTCACCGCGGTCGGTGAAATCGCGGCCTGTGGCAACCTTCTTGCCGTCCAGCCGGTTGAGCCGCGCAGTGAACGGGCTCGTGGCGTCGGCCGGAGTGAGGGTCGTGTCGAGATCCCAGTAGCTCGCGGTGACGAACGCCAGCCGCTCACGCTCGCGGTCGACGACAAGTCGCGTCGCGGCCGACTGCACGCGGCCCGCACTCAGGCCGGGGCCGACCTTGCGCCACAGCACGGGGCTGACCTCATAGCCGTAGAGGCGGTCGAGAATGCGGCGCGTCTCCTGCGCGTCGACGAGGGCGGTATTGAGATCGCGCGTGCCGTCAACCGCTCGCTGAATGGCCTCTTTCGTGATCTCGTGAAAGACCATGCGCTTGACGGGCACCTTGGGCTTGAGCACCTCGAGAAGGTGCCACGCGATGGCCTCGCCCTCGCGGTCTTCATCGGTGGCGAGCCAGAGCTCGTCGGCGTCTTTCAGCGCGCGCTTGAGATCGGCGACGGTCTTCTTCTTCGAATCAGAGACCACGTAATAGGGCTCGAAGTCGTTGTCGACGTCGATCGAGAACTTGCCCAGCGGGCCCTTCTTGAGCTCGGGTGGCAGGTTCTTGGGCTCGACGAGGTCGCGGATGTGACCCACCGAGGCCTGCACCTCATAGTCGTCACCGAGGTACTTGCCGATCGTCTTCGCCTTGGCGGGCGACTCGACGATGACGAGCTTCTTGGCTGCTGACATGGGGGTCCTCTTTACTGTCGTGACGGTGCGCCCGGGGGGATTCTCTCCGCGCCCCGGTCGATGTCGCAGCACGTGCCGAAGCAGAGTGCCGCACTCAGCCACACCATACACACCATTTCGCTGAGCGCTACTGCTGGCCCCCTGGCGCACCCGCGCGCGCGGATCGCGAAATGGTCAGGCCGAGGATGCTCGCCTCGACCCGCACGAGCATGCTCAGCCCCTCGGCGGCGCACCTCGACAGCCGCACGTCGTGAGCCGTCGCGACACGCTCGGCGGCCGAGCACGGGTCGCCCGGAGCCCACCCCAGAAACACGTCTGCCGCGGCGAGCGCCGCAGCGTCGGCGGCCGCCGTGAGGTGCTGCCCGCGCACGAGAGCGCTGCTCGCGCCGAGGAGCGTGAGCCCTGCGATTGCCACGACCCCGACGAGCGCGACGACAAAGGCCGTGCCCGCGCCAGTGTCGCGTGCGGCGACTGCGGCGAGGGACAGCCGCATACCGTCAGCGCCCACCGTCGAGTGCACACGACGAGGCCGTGAGCTCGACCGGGAAGAGCAACACTCGTTGCTCGACCCGCACGCTCGCGCACACAAGCCCAGCTGGCCGCGAGATCGCGAGCCGAGCACCCGGGGCAGCGCCGCTGATGTGCTGCCGCGCGACCGCGGTCGACTCGCCGCGACCAAGCAGTCGAGCGGCATCAGCAGCAGCGTCTTGGGCGCGCAGGTGCGCGGTCGCGAGCCCGAGCCCGCCGAGGCATGCGGCGAGCACGAGCACGACAGCGGGAAGCGCGACCGCTACTTCGGCGGTCACCGCCCCCCGGTCGTCGCGCTCATCGGCCCTGGTCACCCGCCGACCGTGAGTGCCGTGCGCACGAGGTCAGTGAGAATCCCCCGCACTTCGTCGCTCTGCATGATCACGACGAGAAGGCTCGCGAACCCGACAGCGGCCATGGTGGCGATGGCGTACTCGGCCGTGGCAGCCCCTCGATCGTCGCGCCAACGCGGCGCCCTGTTGCCATGCTCGGGTCGACCGGCGAAACCGGGGTGACGCTGGCGAGAAAACAGGGAAGAAGTAAGGTGCGCGGTCATCGTGGTGTCCGTTCGTTCAGCCCTCGTCGGGCGGTTCAGAGGCACGAACCAGAGCAGTCTGCATCATCGGCGACGAGCGAGCACACAGCGGTGCGCCCCGCGGCCGCCAGCGCTAGAAGGATCCTGCTGTGGAGGAGAGCAGCCCCAGCAGCATCGGTACGACACCGAGCAGCAAGAAGCTCGGCAACACGCAGGCCCCGAGCGGCAGCATGAGCCGCACGGCCAGTCGCTCGGCCGCAGCCCGGGCATCGGCGCGCTCAGCCGCGCGCACCTCGGCGGCCTCGGTGCGGGCGAGCTCGCCCAGGGGCGCCCCGGCGCGGCGAGACAACCGCACCAGACCTTCGAGACGCTGCGGATCACACCTCAGACCGGCTCGTTCGAGCTCGGCCGTCACGAGGCCCGCGGCCGCTTCGGGTGCACCGCCTCCGACCGCGGCGACGGCGAGCAGATCGAGGGCGAGACCCTCGCTCGACGCGCGCGGCTCGGCGGCGCGCAGCAGCCGTCGCATCCACCGCCGCGCCGCAACGATCAACACCGCCCCCACCGCGAGACTTGCCGCCCCGACCGGCGAGGTGATGGTTGCACCCAGGTCGACACCCATGACAAGGCCGAGCAGCACCGCCACGAGCGGCAGCAGCATGACAATGCGAGCCGTCGCGCGCGGGCCGGCGAGCGCGACCTCGATGTCTCGACGAGCTGCCTCTCGATCGCGCAATGCTTCGGCGAACGCTCGCAGGGCACCCGCCAACGGTGACCCGCAGATGGTGGCAACCCGCCACGCGGCGCCGAGCGCCCGCCACGCATCGTCACCCGGCCCCTCCCCCGACACCGCCTGGTCGATAGCGGTCGCCACATCGAGCCCCTCGTCGGCACGTGTCGCCACCGCCGTGAGCACGGGATCAGGCGGCATCGCCGCGTCGGCCACATGACCCCAGGCGGCCGGAGGGCTCAGGCCAGCGGCGATGAGCACC
>JBBQKE010000064.1:0-7520 GCA_038326585.1 Actinomycetales bacterium
TCGTCAGCATCGGTGGACCAATTGCTCACTGAGATGCGCAGAATGTCGCGGTCACGCCAGCGCGAGCCCGACATCCACACCGCGCCGTCGGCGATGAGCGCGCGCGTCACGCGCCGCGTCCTGTCGTCATCGCCGAACGCGAGACACACCTGGGTGAACACGACGTCGTTGAGCACCTCGACGGTCGGTAGCGCCCCGATCTGCTGAGCCAGCGCGCGAGCTATGGCGACGAGGTGGTCGACGAGGTCGATGACACCCGAACGCCCGAGCTGACGCAGAGCCGCGAAGACCGGCACACCCCGAGCGCGTCGCGACAACTCGGGGACCCGCTCGAACGGATCTATCGGTGCATCGTCGAGCTGCACGAGGTAGCTCGTGTGCCCGCCGAATGCCGCTTGCAGCGCGGACGCGTCGGCCACGGCGACGACGCCGCAGTCGTAAGGAACGTTGAGGGTCTTGTGGGCATCGGTCGCCCACGAGTCTGCGTGTTCGAATCCCTCCAGGGCGCCGCGCAAGGCTGGGCTCGCCGCCGCCCACAGCCCAAAGGCTCCGTCGACATGAATCCACGCATCATGCGCTCGTGCGAGCTCGATGCACTCACGCATCGGGTCGAAGGCCCCGGAGTGAATGTTGCCCGCCTGCAGGCACACGATCACTGGGCCATCGATCTTCTCGAGCTCGGCGGCGAGCGCAGCAGGGAGCATCCGGCCTTCGCTGTCGACCGACACGCGTATCGGGGAGCCGAGGCCTGCGTTGCGCAGAGCAAGTTCGACGGAGAAGTGCACCTCACTGCCGGCGAAGACCGTCACACGGGGCGCGCCGGCGAGACCGTGCTCGGCGACGCTCCACCCCTTCTGCTGCAAGAGCTTGTCTCGCCCGGCGACGATCCCCACGAAGTTGGCCATCGTCGCTCCGGTGGTGAATCCGACAGTGGCAGTCGGCGGCAGAGCGAGCAGATCAAGCAACCACCGGCCAGCGGTCTCTTCGATGGCCGCCGTGCCCGGCGTCGCAAACCGCATCCCCGTGTTCTGGTCCCACGCACTCACCAGCCAGTCCGACGCGAGCGCCGCGGGAAGCGTGCCGCCCATGACCCAGCCGAAGAACCGCCCAGAAGGAATCGCCATGAGCCCTGGCTCCACAACGTGGACGAGCTCATCGACAACAGTGGCCGGGTCGACACCCTCGCTCTGCAACGATTCCGGAATGCTGGCGAGAACCTCGTCGACGGTGGATCGAAACGGAACCGCTCGGTCGTCGAGGCTCTGCAGCCATGACAGCGCTGCTCGATGCGCGTGCTCCAGGGGCTTCTCGAAGTCGCTTGCTGACGAGGTCATTCTGGCTACGGTAGACCTGAACGTTCGCCTGCGGAAGGGCGGCCATCGGCGTTCATGCGCACGAGCAACAGTGCGAGCACGGCGAGATAGCCCGCGAGCATCGCTAGCAGAGCCCAGCCCGACGGTTCGGCACGTTGACGAACTGGATCGGAACGCGGCGCACCAGCGCAGGGGCTCCCACAAACAGCGCGATGAGGCCGCCGAAATCTACAGCACAACTGCCGCCGTGAGTGCGACGCGTCCGGTGGCGGTTCGCCGTGCATCCCGCTGAGCGTCGTCCATGCTTCCACGTCGTCGAACGCGTCGTTCCCGGCGACTTCCGTTAGCGTTCAGCGATCTCGATGGTTCGCACATCGAGCCGGTCGATGCCCGCGAAGTCGCCGGGGTTCGCCGTGTAGAGCGGCAGGCCATTCGCGATGGCGGTCGCCGCGATGAGCGCGTCGTAGGCGCGCGCGGCAGGTTTGCGTCCGGACGCTCGCAACGATGCCGCGACCCCACCGAAGGCGCGTGCGGAGACGGCATCAAAGGGGACAACTTCGAAGTCGCTCTCGGCCTGCTGCAGGTGCGCTTGTCGTGCCGCACGCTCAGCGTCGCTGGTCGCAACGAGGGGTCCGACCGAGAGTTCGGCGAGAGTGATCGCGCTGACCACACTGTCATCGGGCAACTGTGAGGGGTCGTCGACCCGGCCCAGCAGAATGACGGTCGAGGTGTCGAGCAGGCCGCGCTCGCGCGTCACAGCGACGAATCCAGAACGGCATCGAGATCACGCTTCAGTGCCTGCGGGTCGACGTGCGGCAACGCGCGTCGGCGGGCGATCAGTTCGGCGGCCGGGGCGCTACGACGACGTAGAGGCGCGAGCTCGGCGACTGGTGCGCCGTCACGAGTCACCACGAAGGACTCGCCGCGAACCACACGGTCGAGAACGTCTCCGCCGTTGTTGCGCAGGTCGCGCACGGTCACTGAGCTCATGGCGGCGAGTGTATCACCGGTGAGACATGCGAGCTTTGGTCGCTAGAGCTTGTGGAAGAACAAGGGTTCGTCAGCGGACCCAGGTGGCGCCGCTGCGCAGACCGCGCAGGGTCAACACGATCAGAGTGGCGATCACCACGAGCACGGCGATCCACAGAACGGTGTCCAGCGCGGCGAGCCCGTCGAGCTGCCATCGCCTCGCTACGACGGCTGTCAGATTGACGAACGCAGCTGTCGGAAACCCGAAGCCTCACCAGCCGAGGTGAAAGTGCATCGACCGGCGCTCTGTCACGATGATGCGGATCGCCAGCAGTAGCCACCAGACCGAGAAGCCCCACAGTACGGTCACGATGAGCAACGCCATGCCGTCGGCATCCTCGACGACGCCCGCCGCGGTCGCCAGCTCCACGCTGGCCAGCAGGCCGACACCACCAGCACCCATGGGTGCGAGCCAGCCCCACCAGCTCGCCGCCTGGTGCGCGGAGGGCGGTGCGGCGACGAGCAGCCGGCTGCCGATGATCGACGCGAGCATGAGGAAGAGGGTGAAGCCGATGCCCCAGCCGATGAGAGCGACGAACGCACACGCGGTCTGATCGCCCGGAAGCCCCAGTTCGAGTGCGCGCGACACGATGCTCGGCACGAGCACGAGCGGAACCACCGGCACGAACCAGTTGCCCGAGACGGCGGCGGGCGGCACCTCGGCGACCCCGACGATGCGCGTGTAGAAGGCATAGCCCGAGACCAAAGTGCCGAGCACGCCAGGAACAAAGACGATCATGCCGACGACAAGTGCGACGTTGGCAGGCAGGGCGCCCGACGTGCCGCCCTGCAAAATCGCGAGTGCGAGCACCTGGAGGCCCGCTGGCCAGGAGGCGATCATGGCCCCGATGCCGGGGTTCGCGAGGTCGGCCAGGAATGCCTCATTGTGCCGCACCACCCGCGCCGTCGTCGCAGCAGAGAGAGTGAGGGCGGCAAGCGCCGCAATCACGAGCAGCACGATGCCAACGACGGCGTCGAACTCTGAGCCCGGCAAAGGGTCGCGCAGCGACACGAGCGCCGCCCCACTCAGGCTCATCAGGGCTGCGCCCCAGGCGGGGTGCAACGTGGCGATGCGGTTGACGCGGGGAGGAGCATCCATGCCGCTCAGTATACCCCCGGGGGTATCTGAATGGTGACGCCAGCGTAGTGTCAGCGGGTGATCGCGAGCGCCCTCGCGGTCGTCGTCAGCACCTCGGTCGCGAGGCCCGGCTCATCGGCGATGCTGCGACCGTAGCTCGGCACCATGCGCTGCAAGCCGGGCCTCCACGCTGTGAGCCGGTCAGGAAAGCACCGCTCAATGAGGTCGAGCATGATCGGCACGGCGGTCGAGGCGCCGGGCGACGCCCCGAGCAGGCCGGCGATCGATCCGTCGGCCGAGGCGACGACCTCGGTGCCGAACTGCAGCACGCCCCCCTTGCCGGGCTCGTTCTTGATGATCTGCACGCGCTGGCCAGCCGTGAGCGAATACCAGTCGTCGCCGTCGGCGTTCGGGTAGAAGTCGCGCAGAGCGTCGAGCTTCTTCGAGCGCGAGGCCAGCAGTTCGCCGACCAGGTAGGTGACCAGATCGAGGTTGCGCACGCCGACCTGCAGCATCGGCACGATGTTGTGCCAGCGGATCGACCCGAACAGATCGAACCACGAGCCGGTCTTCAAGAACTTCGGCGTGAAGCCCGCATAGGGGCCGAACAGCAGGCTCGCGGTGCCGTCGACGACGCGCGTGTCGAGGTGGGGCACCGACATCGGCGGAGCCCCGACCGAGGCCTTGCCATAGACCTTGGCGTGGTGCTTCGCGACGATGGCGGGGTCATCGCAACGCATCCAGCCACCGCTCACCGGAAAACCACCGAAGCCGCGAATCTCAGCAATGCCGCTCTTCTGCAGCAGCGGCAGGGCGTGACCGCCTGCGCCGACGAAAACGAATCGAGCGACGATCTCGAGGGGCGTGCCGCCGACCTCGTGGCGCAGCTTGAGCTTCCAGAGACCCTCTTTCGTGCGACGGATGCTCGTCACACAGTGCTCGCGACGCACCGGCGCACCACCAGCCTCGAGAGCCTCGATCAGCAGTCGCGTGAGCGCGCCGAAATCGACGTCGGTGCCCGCGGTCGTGCGGGTCGCTGCCACCGGCTCGCTCTTCGAGCGGCCCGGCATGAGCAGCGGAGCCCACTGGTGAATCTGCGCGGGGTCTTCGGAGTACTCCAGGCCCTCGAAGAGCGGGTGGTCTTTGAGCGCCTCGTGGCGCTTGCGCAAGTACTCGACGTTCTTCTCGCCCCACACAAGGCTCATGTGCGGGGTGGCGCTCAGAAACGCGCTCGGATCAGGCAGCCGACCCTCGTCGACCAGGTGCGACCAGAACTGGCGAGAGACCTGAAACTGCTCGTTGATCGCGACGGCCTTCGAGATCTCGATCGAACCGTCGGGCCGTTCGGGTGTGTAGTTGAGCTCGCACAGAGCGGCGTGACCGGTGCCCGCGTTGTTCCACGGGTTCGAGCTCTCGAGAGCGACATCGCCGAGGCGCTCGAAGATGCGGATATCCCACGTCGGCTCGAGCTCTTGCAGCATTGTCGCGAGAGTCGCACTCATGATGCCAGCGCCGATGAGCACCGCGTCGACGGGTTGAGGTCCGCGGGGGCCCGCGTCGATGGCTTCAGTCACAGTGCCAGTTTAGTCGGGCTCAACAGCGCCTTTGCCGTGCAGGGCTAGGCTGAGTCGGTGATTCTGCCCCTTCTTGCCATCGGAGCAATCGGGGGCCTCTTCGCCGGGCTCTTCGGCGTGGGCGGCGGTTTCATCATGGTGCCGCTCATGATGTCGTGGCTGCGCTTCGACCAGCGGCGAGCATCCGCCACCTCACTGCTGGCGATCATTCCGCCCGCGGCCCTCAGCGCATCGCTATACGGCGCACGCGGCGAAGTCGAGTTGCTCGCGGCCGCGATCATCGCCGTCGGAGCGGTCGCTGGAACCCCCTTGGGTGCCCTCTTGCTGCGTCGGCTGTCGCTCACCTGGCTGAAGTGGCTGTTCATCGCCGGGCTGCTGGTGAGCGCGCTGCGGCTCGTCTTGGTGGCGCCCGAGCGCGACGGTGCGTTCGACTACAGCGTGGTGTCGGTGCTCGGCCTCATCGCGCTGGGCCTGCTCATGGGCGTCGTCGCCGGGTTGCTCGGCGTCGGCGGCGGCATCGTGGCGGTGCCGGTGCTCATCGCGGTGTTCGGCATCGGCGACTTGCTGGCGAAAGGCACGTCACTGCTCGCGCTGATTCCCGGTGCGATCGCCGGCTCGATTCCGAACGTGCGCGCAGGCCTGGTGCAATGGCGCGACGCGGTCACGATCGGGCTCATGGCGGCCGCGATGTCGCTCGTCGGGGTCTGGCTCGCGTTTCTCATTCCCGCCCAGATCTCGGGCTGGCTCTTCGCCGCCCTGCTGCTCGGCGTCATCGTGCAGATGGCGCTGCGACGGGTCAGATGAAGGCCTCGAACGATCCGTCGACGATCGCGGCGATAGCGCCGAGGTACGAGATGACGATGACGCTGATGCGAGCGATGCGCACGCTCACGAACCTCGACACCCACTCGCCCAGGGCGAGGCCGACCAGCGTGCAGGCGATGATGAGCGGCCAGACCCACCAGTCATAGTCGGGTAGCCCCTGATCAGACAGCACCACCTTGACGACGAACGAGGTCACCCCGAGCGAGACGAAGAACGGTTGGATGGTCGCGGCGAAGGGCCGTTGTTCCCACCGCGTCAGCACGGCATACACGCTCATTCCGGGGCCACCGACGCCCGCCGTGGCGCTCATGAAGCCCGACGCTGCGCCCGAGAGCAGAGCCGCCGGTGCCTGAGCGATCGTCTTCTCGGCCCGATGGATGAGCAGCGAGATGGTGAGCGCCAGCACGAGAATCACGCCCACCGTGATCTGCAGTGCGGGCCCGCCCAGCAGCACCGAGATATAGGCGCCGGGAATGACCGCCACCAAGGCCGGCACCGTGAGCATGCCGAACTGCCGCCAGTCGATGTGCCGCCAGACCCGGCTGATCACGATCGAGGCCGACACTGCACCTGCAAGATTCACGAGCAAAACACCGTCAAACGGCCCGATGAGCAGCACCAGAACGGGAGCTGCCGTGAGCGCGAAGCCCATGCCCGACACGCGCTGCGCCATCGCACCGATCAGTACGGCGAGGCCGATGAAGATGAACACCATGGCGCTGCGTCTTTCTGCTCGATGAGGCGAAGGTGAGAGGGCATGGTGCTCGGCGGGGTCGGGCACCACCCGCTCGACCCCGCCGAATCCCGACCGCTGGGCGGCCGAGCTTGTTCAGGCGCCGGGGCGCCGAGTCAACAGTTCTCGCGGGTTGTCGACGAGTGCCTTGCGCACGGCATCCGGTCGATCGGCGAGGGCGCGCTTCAGCGAACCCACGGGGTCACTGTCGGCCATGTCGAACGGATAGTCGCTGCCGAGCACGAGACGGTCGTCGCCGACGCGGTCGTGCAAGAACCGCAGCGAGAGGTCGTCGTGCGTGAGCGAGTCGAACCAGAAGCGATGCAACAGACTCGACGGAGCGACGTGCAGGTGCTCGCGCGACTCGGGCCGCACCGACCACGCGTGGTCGAACCGGCCGATCTGATATGGCACGAATCCGCCGCCGTGCAGCAGCGCGACCCGCAGTGCGGTGTTGCGCGACAGCACACCCTGAAAGAGCAGCGATGCCGCAGCGATCGTCGAGTCGGTGGGGTTGCCCACATAGTTGTGCATGAAGTAGTCGTGCATGCGGTCCATGCCAGCGACGTCGGCGCCGGGGTGCAGCACCACGGCGAGGCCGCTCGCGTCGATCGCCTGCCACACCGAGGCGTACTGCTCATCACCCAGGTTGGCCCCCGCCACGTTGGTGCCGAGCTCGAGGCCGACCACCTCGTCGATCGCGACGAGTCGCTGAAGCTCGTCGTGCGCGGCCTGCTCGCTCTGCATCGGCAGGTGGCCGAGCACGACGAATCGGTCGGGATGCTGACGCGCCATCGCGATCATCGCGTCGTTGTGCAGGCGGGCGGCCACCGCTGCCGCTTGATCGTCGAGCCGGTAGTTGAAGTGCGGCGGCGGCACCGACAACGCCTGCAGCTGCACGCCGGAGGCATCCATGTCGGCGAGCCGGGCCTCCGTGTCGACCATGCCCAGTGGGATCGGCCCACTCA
>JBBQKE010000065.1:0-7497 GCA_038326585.1 Actinomycetales bacterium
CCTCGGCGGGGCATCCACCGCCCTGCGCCGCAGTCGCGACGTCGACTACACGCGCGGTGTCGCGATCACCTCGTCGATCCACCCCGACGAGCACACTCACGTCGAGCCGTGCCGCTACGGCCACGGGTCAAACGCCCTCGCGCTGCTGGCGACGGTCGCCGTGCCCGGCGGCGGACGCACCCCGCGCTGGTTGCGCTGGATCGGGCAGCTGCTGCGCCACCCCGGCCGTGTGTTCTCGATGGTCTTCGGCATCGGCAGTTGGTCACGCCGCTCGATCGTCGGGCTCGTCATGCAGAATCGCGACAACTCGCTCACGGTGCGCGCGGGTCGCGGGCCACTCGGCGGGTTTCGATTGCGGTCGAGCCAGGGCCACGGCGAGCCGAACCCCACCTACATTCCGCAGGCGAACGAGACCTACGAGCTCATGGCGAAGCACATGAACGGCTTCGCCCAATCGGGCATCAGCGAGGTCTTCGACGTGCCGATGACGGCGCACTTCTTGGGCGGGTGCCCCATCGGCGACTCGGCGAACACGGGCGTGGTCGACGCCTACCACCGCGTCTACGGCCACGAGGGCCTGCACGTCGTTGACGGCGCGGCGATCTCGGCCAACCTCGGCGTCAACCCCTCGCTCACGATCACGGCACAGGCGGAGCGCGCCTTCGCGCTGTGGCCGAATCGCGGCGAGCCGGATGCCCGCCCCGCGCTCGGCGCCACTTACCTGCCCGTGCCGCCGGTGACCCCGGCGTCGCCCGTGGTGCCGGTCGGCGCGGTGGGCGAGCTGCGCCTGCCCGTGTCGCTGGGCCTGCCGACCGTGCGCCGCGACTAACGCGGCTGGGGCTTGAAGCCGCGCAACCGCAGCGAGTTCGTCACGACGAACACGCTCGAGAACGCCATCGCGAGGCCGGCGAGCAGCGGGTTGAGCAACCCGAGCATAGCGATCGGAATCGCGGCGACGTTGTAGCCGAAGGCCCAGAACAGGTTGCCGATGATGGTGCGCAGCGTGCGCCGCGCGAGCCGGATGGCGTCGACGACGACAAGCAGATCTCCACTGACGACGGTGAGGTCGCTGGCCGCCATGGCCGCATCGGTTCCGCCACCCATGGCGATGCCGAGGTCGGCCGCGGCGAGCGCCGCCGCGTCGTTCACACCGTCGCCGACCATCGCCACGACATGCCCGTCGGCCTGCAACTGTCGAATCACGTCGAGCTTGCCCGCCGGAGTCACCCCTGCGCGCACGTCATCGATACCCAGCGCCGCGCCCACCGATCGCGCCGCGCCCGCGTTGTCGCCGGTGAGCAGTACCGGCTCGAGTCCGAGGGCTCGCAACCGCTCGATGGCGAGCGCCGAGGTCGGCTTGAGAGTGTCGGCGAGCACGATGACGCCGGCGACCTCTCCGTCGATCGCGACGACGATCGGCGTCGCCCCCGCGGCTTCGTGGGTGACGATGAGCGACGCGTCGACCTCGATCGCCCACGAATCGTAGAGCCACGACGCGCGGCCGATCGCGAGCGCGTGGCCCTCGACGACAGCCGTGACGCCCGCGCCCGCGTGCGACTCGAAGCTCTCGGCAGAGACGACCGCAACGCCGACGGATCGCGCGTGGTCGACAACGGCCCGCGCGAGCGGATGCTCTGACCCGTCTTCGGCGGATGCGGCCAGTGCGAGCATCCGGTCGTGATCGATGCCGCCGACCGCTTCGACGGCGGTGACGGCCATGTGGCCCGTCGTGACGGTTCCGGTCTTGTCGAGCACGATGGTGTCGATGCGGCGCGTGCGCTCGAGCACCTGCGGCCCTCGAATCAAGATGCCGAGCTGCGAGCCGCGCCCCGTGCCGACGAGCAAGGCCGTGGGGGTCGCGAGTCCGAGCGCGCAGGGGCAGGCGATGATGAGGGTGGCCACGGCGGCCGTGAAGCCGATCTCGACCGAGTTGCCGAGCAGAATCCAGCCGAGCAGTGTCAGCAGCGAGAGCACGAAGACGATCGGAACGAACACTCCCGAGACGCGATCGGCCAGTCGTTGCACGTCGGCCTTGCCGGTCTGCGCCTCTTCGACCAGGCGGCCCATGCGGGCGAGCTCGGTGTCGGCGCCGATGCGCGAAGCTTCGACCACGAGTCGGCCGCCGACGTTGATCGTGCCGCCGACGACGCGACTGTCGGGCTCGACATCGACCGGCAACGA
Organism: Actinomycetales bacterium; assembly: GCA_038326585.1. Taxonomy (GTDB): domain Bacteria; phylum Actinomycetota; class Actinomycetes; order Actinomycetales; family Microbacteriaceae; genus Microcella. The sequence goes on from JBBQKE010000065.1 coordinate 2,182, forward strand.
TTCGCCCGTCAGCAGAGAGTTGTCGACGCTCGAAACGCCCTCGATGACGACGCCGTCGGTCGCGATGGTCTCGCCGGGGCGCACCACGAACTGATCGTTGAGCTGCACCTGCCCGACGGGCACGCGCACCTCAACGCCGTCGCGCAGCACAGATGCGTCGCGCGCAGCCAGGTCGAGCAGGGCGTCGAGCGCCTCGCGCGACGAACGCTTGGCGCGGCCCTCGAGGTATCGCCCGAGCAAGATGAACACGGTGACCGCGGCGGCGACCTCGAGATAGATCTCGTGGGCGCCCTCTTCGGGTCGCCCGAGCAGTTGCAGCGTCATCGTCATGCCGGGCATGCCGGCCTCGCCGAAGAACAGGGCATACAGGCTCCAGAGGTACGCGGCCGTGACGCCCACCGAGATGAGAGTGTCCATGCTCGCGATGAAGCGACGCGCGTTGTGCAGCGCCACCTTGTGGAACGGCCACGCGCCCCACACCGCGACGGGCGATGCGAGCGTTAGCGCGAGCCACTGCCAGTTGGTGAACTGCAGCGCCGGAATCATCGAGAGCACCAGCACGGGCACCGTCAGCACAGTGGAGATGATCAACCGCTGCCGCAGCGGGGCGAGCTCATCGACCGGCGCCGCCACAGGCGCGGTGGATGCTGCGCTCACCTCGCGCGGAACGACCAGCGCCGCACCATACCCGGCCTTCTCGACGGCCGCGACGAGAGTGTCGGCGTCAAGCTGCCCGCCCCCGGCCGCCCGCACCGTGGCCTTCTCGGTCGCGTAGTTGACCGTCGCCTCGACTCCGGGCACCTTGTTGAGGCTGCGCTCGATGCGGTTGGCGCACGATGCGCAGGTCATGCCCGTCAGCTCGAGCTGGATATCGGAGGGAGGAGCTGTCTGCAGGGTCACGCTCGGAGTATATCAATACCCCACCGGGGTATCTAGTGTTTTCGGTCGCCAGTGGAGCGCGAAACTCGCATAGTCTGTGAACGATCGTCTCCTTCTTGCCCCAATATCTTGAGGTTTCCTATGCGCCGCGCCTCCCGCTTCACTCTCACGGCCGCCCTGACGAGCGCTCTCGCCCTCGTCGCGGCCCCCGCGCTCGCCAACGGCTCTGGCCAGACTGTCGACATGCCCCCGTGGCAGTGGTACATCGCAGCCGGTAGCGGCGAGTGGGGCGTCACCGAGGGCTCCTTCTCTGACGGCAACACCTCGCGCGGCAACGCTTGGGACGTTTCGGAGATGACCTTTCTCGGCCCCGATTACATGGGCGTGAGCAGCGCCTCCAGCCTCGAGCAAGCGACCCCGTCAGACTATGTACGGTTTGCGTGCGACTCGACCACCTTGACCACGTCGGCACCGGACCAAGTCGTGACATGCGACCAGACGGTCACAACACCGTGGGGCCTTTCCGTCACGTCAGACGTGCGCATTCTCGATCCCGGCGACCTTGCCCGGATCACCTTCTTCGTCACCAACACGACGAACGCTCCCGTCGCGCTGGGCTACCGCTACAGCTGGGAGTACGGCGAGAGTCGCGTGCACGTTCGCAGCAGTCAGCCCACGGTGGAGCAGGTCACTGCTGGCGAAAACCCTGGCGGCGTTCTCGGGACACCCGACGTCTGGTCGTTCAATGGTGGTGACGGCACGCTCAACGCCGGTGTGGCGTGGGGAACAACCGGCAATCCTTTGCTCGCCACCGCCTCCGAGCACTTTGGCTATGACCAGGCATGGGTGACTCTTCTTCCGGCCGACAACGTCACTGTGACGGCAGGAGAAACGGTCGCGATCGCCTTCTTCCACATCCTCGACACGCCACCCGTGTTCATCGACAATCCGGATGAGGTGTCGGGTCCTGCCGCGGCGCCGGGCGAGTCGACGGAGGCTGTCGAAGAGGCAGCCACCCCGCAACCGGCAGTCAGCGGCGAGCCAACCACTATCGCAGCGATCATGGCCGAGTTCGCAAGCTTCGACGGCCGTCTGACGCGCGGCTTGCCGAACAACGTCACCGTCGGCAACTGGCAGCCGGCGGCTACTGCCGACCCAGACCCCGAGCTGGCTGACACCGGCGCGGGCTTCGACGAGCAGCTGCTCATGGGCGGCATCGCCGCAGCCCTGCTCGGCGCGGGTGCCGCGCTCATCGCCATCCGTCGCGTCGCGGTTCGCCCGGCACGCCGCTAGAGACACCGACACGAAGACGGGGCGGCGCCAATCGGCGCCGCCCCGTCTTCGTGTGCTGAAACTCAGACCAGCTGGTAGCCCGCTTCTTCGACGGCGGCGCGCACAGCATCCGCGTTGACGGGGCCGGCGGCCGTCACGGTGACGCGCGAGGCGCCGCCCTTCTTCAGCACGACCTCGACCGACTCGACGCCGTCGATCGCGCCGACCTCTTCGGTCACGCTCGAGACGCAGTGGCCGCAGGTCATTCCGGTGACGAGAAACTCGGTGCCGGGAGCCGCCGCGGTGTCGGCAGTCACACCTGTCGCAGAAGCGTCAGCGGAGCTGTCGGCAGCGCTACTGCACGCGCAAGAGCCGCCTCCGCAGCATCCGCCCATCAGGTCGGTTTCGCCGGTGGCGTCGACGTTCGCCCCGGTCAGCAGGTCAGTTCGTGTGGTGTCCATGTCTGCAATGGTAGCAAACCCCCGGGGGGTATGGGGGTGGGAGGCCGCACTCCTCGCCAGCATTCACTCACCCCGCGTGCGGGCGACCTCAAGGCACACTGCCGATGGTCGGCTCTGCTGAGCCCGTCCGGCCCGCACCTCGCCCCGTCACGCTGCAGTCGTCGATGTTTCCTGTGCATACCGCCGAGGCCGTCGACCTGGTGATCCTGGGCGCCGGATGCGCAGGGCTCTCGCTCGCGGCCCGTCTCGCGAGCGGCGACGGCGACCTGCGGATCGTCATGCTCGACCCGCGCACCGAGTTCGTCGACGATCACAGCTGGAGCTTCTGGCACCACGACCGACACCCGTTGCGCGACATCGTCGCCCACGAGTGGAGCGGGTGGACCTACGCCGACCTCACCGGTCGTGCCGCGACCCACCGTGTGAGCGGCATGAGCTATCAGTACATCCGCGGCAGCGATTTCTATCGCTGGTCGCTCGCGACGATCGCCGACGATGCTCGCATCGAACTGCGGCTTGGCATCGCGGCCCACACCCTCGAGGCCGTGTCGCTCGCCGACGGCTCCGCGGGCGTGCGGGTCACGACCGACCGCGGCGAGCTGCTCGCCCGGCGCGTGGTCGACACCCGCCCGCGCCGCACGGCCGCGCTGCTCTACCAGTGCTTCAGCGGCGTGGAGGTGGAGCACGGAGGCGCCCTAACCACCGAGGCCGACGCGGTCGGCCTTATGACGAGAATGCGCAGCGGCACCGACGGTCTCGGCTTCGTCTACGTGCTGCCGCTCTCGCCCACGCGCGCCCTCGTCGAGTGGACCCGCTTCAGTCCCGTGCCACTGCCCGAGCGCGTCGTCGTGGCCGAGCGCGATGTCGAGCTTGCGGCGATGGGGCTCGCGGGCGCGACGGTCGTGCGTGAGGAAGGCGGCATCCTGCCCATGGGTCGCATGCCGTCGGACGAGGCGCCGATCGAGGGCGTCGTGCTCGCGGGCAACGCCGGCGGGGCGCTGCGCGATGCGTCGGGATACGCGTTCCTGCGCATTCAGCAATGGGCCCGGCGGTGCGCCGAGGCCCTCGCGCGGGGAGAAGACCCGGCGCCGCATCCGGCTGAGCCGTGGGTGCGGCGGCAGATGGACCGCATCTTCCTCTCCCTCGCCCTGCTCACCGCACTCACCTTCCTGCTTGCGAACCCCGAGCCGCCACTGGTCGTGCAGATCGCCGCGATCGCGATCCTCGCCGCCGTCGTCGCCCTGTGGCTGCCCGCCCCCGTGCCGAGCCTCGTGGCCTTCCTGCTCATCTCGGCCGCCCACTTCGGCAGCGATTGGAACCGCGAGCGCCCCCTCGCCCTCCGTTTTCTCACGGGCGCGGGCCTGCTCAGCCTTCCCTCCCTTCGAGACGTGGATGCCGTGGCCGACCTCTACGCGACCCTCGCCGGAGAGGGCGCTCGCGTTGTCGCGCAGGCCCAGGCCGCGATCGGTCCCGTGCTGCTCGTCGCTCTGGCGGCGGCCGCGGTTCTGGCCGCCCGCCGAGCCCCCCATGGCGCTCGTCACCCTCGGCGATCGCGCGTTGCGGGTGCGTGTTCGTGATGCGAACGGCGGCGCGTGAAAGCGGTTGCACGCGCAAGGCATTCGGAGGAGAGTGACACCAACGCGAAGGCGGGTGGCGATCGGGGGATCGTCGGGGGCCCGCCATAGCGCGCAGTATCCAGGCGGTGGTTTTCTCATCATTCGGGTTGATGACGAGGCCGCCGCCTTACTGTTGCCCTCTCGCCCTCAGCCCAGCGGGTGGTCGTGAACCACCGAGCTCAGCGTCACCCCGTTGAGGTCGAGATACACCTGCCGCTCGGTCACCGAGACGGTGATCGTGTTGCGACGTTCGAGCGCGCGCACCGCATCGTCGATGAACCCGGGGTCGAAGCTGTGCAGCACGATGCGATCAGACTCGTGGATCTTCTTCCCCGCCCAGAGCGCGAGCACCCTTGCGGGGTCCCGGTGCGTATAGATGACAGTGCGGTCGGCCTTCTTGCTGCCGTGGTGCAGGCGCTCCGCATCCGGAGCCCCCACCTCGATCCATGCTGTGAGGTGACCCGTGCGGTCACGCACGATCACGGCAGGCTCGTCGGTCGACGAGACGCCCTCGCTGAACGCGATGCCTTCCTCGAACTCGAGGCAGTAGGCGAGAAGTCGCGTCATCATGTAGGCGTCGGTCTCCGACGGGTGACGGGCGACGCGCACACTGAGGTCGTCATAGACGCCGCGGTCGACGTCGGCCAAAGACCCTGTGAACGTGTACATCACTGCGCCGGCTGCCATGTGGCCCGAGCCTACGCGGCGGCGAGAGGGCGAGGGCACGCCGAAGCGGCCGCACACGATGAAGCCGCACCAGAAAAGAACACTGGTGCGCGAGGGGGGACTTGAACCCCCACGCCCTTACGGGCACTGGCACCTGAAGCCAGCGCGTCTGCCATTCCGCCACTCGCGCGCGACGGGCCGTCAGGCTCGTCAACTCAGCGAGATTAGCACAGCGCACCCAGGCGGCTGTGCGGCACCGGCAAGGCCAGCCGACTACCATCAGAAGGTCATCGGCCGAGGGAGGACGCAGGTGGGGCTTCTCGACAGCTTCGAGCGCGGCCTCGAGCGCGCCGTCGGCGGCGCGTTCGCGAAAACGTTCAAGAGCGGCGTGCAGCCGCTGGAAATCGCCGCGGCGCTGCGCC
>JBBQKE010000066.1:0-7461 GCA_038326585.1 Actinomycetales bacterium
AAAAGCATGGATGGTGGTCCTTCCGCAGAACCTCCAGTCTACCACAGCAGTTTCTCAGTCTCACCGGGCGGGCGGGCATCGTGCGGCCCCGCACGTGCGCCGCGCACCCTCGCTAGACTGAAGCAGAAGATGCCGTCGAGCGTCGCCTGCGCGGCACTCGACCGGCTCCCCCCTGTGTTCTGGAGGCAACTCGTGAAATCCCGTCTGGCCGCGTCGATCGCGCTCGCAGCGGCGCTTCTCTTGGCAACGACTGGCTGCACCTTTGGTGCCCAGATCGCTACCGAGAAAGAGTACGACCCGAGCGACGGCGTCGGCACAGAGGTCGGCGAGCTGGCGGTGCGCAACGCACTGCTCATCGGTGACGACCCCGAGACCCTCAACCTGGTCATGACGGTCGTCAACTCCGGTGAGACTGACCGACGTCTGTCAGTGCAGTGGAGTTCAGGTGGCGAACGCATCACCGAGTCGGTGTTCGTGACGGCGAACGGGCGCACGGCCCTCGGCGGTTCCGAGCAGCCTCAGATTCTGGTGACCGGCAGCACCAACGTCATCGGCGGTCTCGTGCCGGTCTTCTTGAGCTATGGCAGTGTGCCCGGCGTCGAGTTGCTCGTTCCGGTGCTCGACGGCAGCCTGCCCGAGTACGAGCTCTTCGTACCGTAGGTAAGGGCTCTAAAAACTCTTCACTTTCGCGTGCTCGCGGTCGAGAGTTCGACTCACGTCGTCTGACGTGGCGGCGGTGCCATCGTGCTGTCGCCGAGAAGACTCCCCCCATGGCCTAGCTCGGCTCGACGCCTGCGGGGGCGATCTCGTCGCTCGGGTCGATCCCGGTCGGCGACTCCCCCGTGGCGATCGAGCTGCGCACCGACGGCCAGGTCGCGTTCGTTGCCAACCAGGCTGGCGGAACGGCGAGCGCAATCAACCTGAGCACGCAAACGGTGACGAACTTCGCGAGTGGCACCATCTCGATTGTCAACGCACTCACCTTCGTCGAAACGTCGTTCTTCGTGCTGGGGAACGCTCCGCAGAACATCGTCTTCTCTGCGAACGGTGCTCGCGCCTACGTCACGTTGCCGCTCATCGACTCGGTGCGCGTGATCGATGCCGGGGCGCGAACCACGATCACCACGTGGGCTGTGGGCGACTCCCCCCGACGGAATCGCCCTCGACACGGAGCGCAACCGGTTGATCGTCGCCTCGGGTGGATCGACCGACACCGGCGATCGGGTCAACTTCGTCAAGCTCAGCACGGGAACCGTCACGTCGCTCTCGCTCTTCGACGATGCGAACGAGGTCTACGTCGATGCCGCCCGTGACCGCGCCTACATTTCGATGTTCGGTGTCGGCACTGTTGCGAAGATCGATCTCACGACCGATTCGCTCATCGGGTACCTGGGCCTCGGCGGCCAACCCAGCGGCATGAGTCCATCGTTCGACGGACGCATCCTCTTCGTCGCGAGTGGCGGCCTGGTCAAGAAGATCGATCTCGAGATCGGGTTCGAGCGGGGCTCATACACAACACCGAGCTTCACGAACGATGTCGTCATGTCGCGTGATGGACGCACGGTCTATTCGACTTCGTTCAGCGCCGACGCCGTTTCAGTCGCCAAACTCGAGGTCAAACGCTTCGCCGGCGCCGATCGATATGCGACCGCCATCGCGATGTCGAAAGAGGCGTATCCCGGAACGGCCTTGACCGTGTACGTCGCGAGCGGCACGTCCTTCCCCGATGCGCTGTCGGTCACCCCCGCGATCAGCTTCAAGCCCGGCCCCCTGCTGTTGACCGCTCGCGATCGGGTGCGATCCGACGTGCTGGCCGAGATCAACAGGTTGAACCCCCAGACCATCGTCATTGCGGGAGGAACCAGCGTCGTCTCTGCCGCGGCCGCCGCGCAATTGGCGGGCACGGGCGCTGAGATCGTTCGTTTCGCAGGCTCAGATCGGTACGCGACATCACGCGCCGTCGTCTCGGCCATCTTCACGGATCCGGCAAGCTTTGACGACCTGTACCTCGTGACCGGTCGCAACTTCCCCGACGCGCTCAGCGCAGGCCCGGCAGCCGGGGCCAACGGCGCGCCCATGCTGCTCGTCGACGGAAGCGCAAGCAGGTTGCCCTCCGCCACCATCTCACTCATCAACACCCTGAGCCCCGAGCGAGTCATTCTGGTGGGTGGAACGGGCGTCATGAGCACAGGAATTCGCAATCAGGTTGACGCTCTTCCCGGCGTCGGCGTCGTTCGCGTGGCGGGCGCCGACCGGTATGTGACCTCGCAAGCGGTCAATGAGTACGGCTTCGACTATCGAACCTCGCCGGCCAGCTACTGGGCTACCGGAGCGAACTTCCCCGACGCACTTGCGGGCATCACGCTCGCCGCACCGGTCGATGCACCCGTCTACCTGGTGCAGCCGACCTGCCTACCGAGCGGGGCTCTGCACGGAGCGTGGCGGCACAACGCCGACCGCATCGGCATTCTCGGCGGCACGGGAGTGGTGTCGAGCGCGGTCGCGCAGTTCACCCGTTGCTGACTCCTGAGCCGCGATCGCGGCGGTCAGTCTTCGAAGCGGTAGCCGAGGCCGCGCACGGTCACGAGCATCCGCGGGTTCGAGGGTTCGGGTTCGATCTTTGAGCGGATGCGCTTGACGTGCACATCGAGCGTCTTGGTGTCGCCGAAGTAGTCGGCGCCCCAGACCCGGTCGATGAGCTGGCCCCGCGTGAGCACACGGCCGGCGTTGCGCAGCAGCAACTCGAGCAACTCGAACTCTTTCAGCGGCATCGCGATCTCGCGGCCATCGACGGTGACCTGGTGCTTGTCGACATCCATGCGCACACTGCCGGCAGAGAGCACGCCGTCGTCGAGATCGCTGTCGTCGGTCTGGCGGCGCAAGACAGCACGGATGCGCGCGAGCAGTTCGCGGGTCGAATACGGCTTGGTGACATAGTCGTCCGCGCCCAGCTCAAGCCCCACGACGATGTCGACCTCGCTGTCTTTCGCGGTCAGCATGATGATCGGAACGCTCGACCGCTGACGCAGCTCGCGGCAGACCTCGGTGCCCGCCAGACCGGGCAGCATGAGGTCGAGCAGCACGAGGTCGGCGCCCGACTGGTCGAACGTCGTCAGCGCGGCCACACCATCAGCAACCACGGTGGTCTCATACCCTTCGCGGGTCAGAAGGTAGGCGAGCGGCTCAGAGAGCGCTGGCTCGTCTTCGACGATCAGGATGCGGGTCATGCGCGGGCCTTTCGGGTGGTTGTCGTCGCGGGCTGGTCAACCCGCGGCAGTCGGATGGTGAAGGTCGACCCTCGACCGTGCTGCGACCAGACTCGAACATCACCGCCGTGGTTTTGCACCACGTGCTTGACAATGCTCAGGCCGAGCCCCGTGCCGCCGGTCGAGCGAGAACGGGCCTGATCGACCCGGAAGAACCGTTCGAAGACACGGTCGAGTTCGTCGGCGGGAATACCGATCCCTTGATCGGTCACGGCGATCTCGATGACGTCGTCGGTGGAATTCACGCCGATGCCGACGCGAGAAGGAGAGGGCGAGTACTGCACGGCATTGGCGATGAGGTTGTGCACGGCTGTGATGAGCATGACCTCGTCGCCCCACACCCGCAGGTCGCCTTCGCCACCGCTCGCCAGAGTGATGCGGTGTGCGTCAGCGAGTACGCGGTTCTGATCGATCGCGGCCGCGATCACCGCGTCGATCTCGACCATCTCGGGGTGGCTGAGCGCGTCTTTCGCCTGCAGCCGCGAGAGCTCGATGATCTCTTGCGTCATGCTCGCGAGGCGCGCGGATTCTCGATGCAGCTGGTCGGCGAATCGGCGCACCTGCACCGGGTCGTCGGCAGCATGGCCGAGGGCTTCACTGAGAAGACCGATCGCCCCGATGGGCGTCTTGAGCTCGTGACTGATGTTGGCGACAAAGTCGCGGCGCACAGCATCCAGCCGATGCGATTCGGTGTGATCAGCCGCCAGAAGCAGGACGAACCTGCTGCCCAGCCGGGCGACGCGCACCGAGAGATAGAGGGCCGTATCGCCGAGCGGGCCTCGGCTGAGCTCGACCTCTTCGGTGATGGGCTCGCCGCCACGCCGCACGCGCTCGACCAGCTCGACGAGCCGGGCATGAACCAGCGTTCGATGCCACACGAGACCGAGGGCGAAGGCAGCGGGCGACGCCTTCACCACGGTGTTGCTCGGGTCGAGCACGACTCCGGCCGATTCCAGAGCCTCGACCACCTGATCGACGCCATCGGGCACTGTTGTTGACGCGACTTCGGCAGCCATCCGACCCCGTCGGGCAGCCGCGACGACGGTGACGACAGCTCCGCCCCCGATCAGCGCCCCGAGGGCGAGAGCGAGGGGCACGAGCAGTGCCGAGTCCATGAGCACTAGATTAGTGACCGGTTGCACACCGCTCGGGCGCTTTCCGCCTGAGATTGATGCAGCAGACCGTAAGTTCACCTGCGGGCCACGTGCCGTTCACGCGAGAACGGGACGGTGAGGGGGACTGTGCCAGTGCCCCACCAGAAATAGAGGACCAATTCCTATGCGCGAAGTATTCCAGCAAGAATTGCGCGAAGTTCGCGAGCGCCTGGTCGAGATCGCGACACTCGTCGCTGACTCGATCGAGAATGCCACTCGGGCGTTCAACGAGTCGAACGTCTCGCTCGCCGAGGCCGTGATCGCTGACGACGCGAAGATCGACGCCGCCGCCGCCGAGCTCGATGAGCTCGCCATCAACATTCTGGCGCGGCAGCAGCCGGTCGCTCGCGACCTGCGCGTCGTCGTGAGCGCGCTGCGCATCAGTGCGTCGCTCGAACGCATGGGCGACATGTCGGAGCACATCGCTCAGCTGGCCCGCTACCGGTTCCCCGACAAGGTCGTGCCCAAGAGCCTGCGCGGCACGTTCAAAGAGATGGGCGCGCTCGACGTCGAGATCGCGCGCAAACTCGTCGAACTGCTCGAGTCTGAAGACATGGCGATCGCCGAGTACATCCGCGACGAGGACGACAAGATCGACGCGCTGCACCTCAGCGTGTTCGACAAGGTGCTCGGCGAGAGCTGGAAGGGCCAGGCGGTCGACACCGTCGACGCCACGCTCGCCTCGCGCTACCACGAGCGCTTCGCCGACCACGCCGTCTCGATCGCCAAGAAGGTGCAGTACCTCGCGACCGGCGACTGGGTACAGTCCGACGCCTGAGCAGTGAGCGCGTGCGATGGCCCCCGGCGTCAGCCGGGGGCCATCGCCATCCGTAGCCCTATTTCTTGCCCTGAGCGGCGACGGCAGCCGCGCCCGCGGCAGCGGCTTCGGGGTCGAGATATTCGGCCGGCTTGACCGGCATGAAGTCGTCGCCCAACTCGTAGACCAGCGGAACACCCGTCGGAATATTCAGCTCAGAGATCGCCTCGTCTGAGATGCCGTCGAGGTGCTTCACGAGAGCGCGCAGCGAGTTGCCGTGCGCGACGACGAGCGGCGTGTGGCCGGCCGCGACATCGGCGGTAATGTCGCTGAGCCAGTAGGGCAGCATGCGGTCGATGACGAGCGCCAAACTCTCGGTGCGCGGAACCTCGCCATCGATGCCGACATAGCGCGGGTCGTGCACCTGGCTGTACTCGGCGTCGTCGTCGAGAGGCGGCGGCGGGGTGTCGAAGCTGCGGCGCCACGTCATGAAGAGCTCTTCGCCGTGCTTCTGCAGCGTCTCGGGCTTGTTGAGGCCCTGCAGCGCGCCGTAGTGCCGCTCGTTGAGCCGCCAGCTGCGCTTCACCGGCAGCCAGTCGAGATCGGCGACCTCGAGAGCGATGTTGGCGGTGTGGATGGCGCGCTTGAGCAAGCTCGTATAGAGCATCCGCGGCTCGAGACCCGACGCAGCGATGAGCTCGCCCGCCCGACGCGCTTCTTCTCGACCCTGCTCGGTGAGGCCGACGTCGACCCAACCGGTGAAGATGTTCTTCTCGTTCCAGACAGAGTGGCCGTGGCGCAGCAGGATCAGCGTGTGGGTCATGCAAACAGCCTAGCGACGCTCACCGAGGCAGAATGAGCCCATGGCAGAAGGGCGGGTGACTCGCGGCACGACGGGCGTCAACCGCTTGCGCCGCATGGACCGCTTCATCGCCGCGCACCCCGCACTGCGGCGCGCGGCTGACCCGCTCGTCGTCGACCTCGGCTACGGCGCCGCCCACTGGACCTCGCTCGAACTGCTCGAGCGGCTGCGCCGCGTGCGAACGGATGCGCGGGTGGTGGGCATCGAGATCGACCCAGAGCGGGTGCGGGCCGCAGCGCCGTTCGCGCGCGAGGGGCTCTCGTTTCGCCAGGGCGGCTTCGAGATACCCCTCGACGCGGATGCTCGGCCAGCCGTGATTCGCGCCGCCAACGTGCTGCGGCAGTACGACGAGGCCGAGGTGCCCGCCGCCTGGGCGCTGCTGCAGTCGCGGCTGCAACCCGGCGGCCTGCTGCTCGAAGGCACGTGCAGCGAGCTGGGGCGGGTGGCGAGCTGGGTGGCGCTCGACCCCGACGGCCCGCGCACGTTCACCCTGTCGCTGCACCTGGGCTCGGTCGAGCATCCGTCGGTCGTGGCAGAACGGCTGCCGAAGGCCTTGATTCACCGCAACGTGCCCGGCGAAGGGGTGCACGACCTGCTGCGCGAGCTCGACGCGCAATGGGCCCGGAACGCCCCGCTCGCGACCTTCTCGCCCCGCCAGCGCTTCATCGCGGCCGCGCGCGGGCTGCGCGACGCCGGGTGGCCCGTGCACGACGGTGTCGCCCGCTGGCGGCTCGGCGAACTCACCATCGCCTGGTCGGCGGTCGCGCCGCGGCCCTAGGCGGCTCAGAGGGCGGGCAGCTGCGCGCGCGCCTCGTCGGGGGTCATGCCGAAGTGCACGAGCACGTCGAAGACCAGGGGGCGCAGCAGCACGACGACGACCTGGTCAGAGACTCCCTCGACCGCGGTCGGCGAGCACTGCGCCGCGAGCGTGGCCGCCATGGCCCGAGCGGCGTAGCGCGCCGCCTCGTCGTCGCGGCTGCGACCCAGCAGCCGCACAACCTCTGCAGTCGTGGCGACGAGGTCGGCGAGTATCGGGCGCCCCTCGCCCTCGCGCACGACGACTTCGACCCTGCGCGCGATCGCCCGCACGTGCCGCGTGATGAGGTCAGTGACGCTCAGCAGCCGTGCCTCGTGGGCGAGCCGCGCACGCCGTGACCGCAGCCACGGCGAGAACGAGGCGACGCCCCGGGCGCTCTCGAGCGAGCCTGTCCACTCGTCGATGAGCCGCTGCGTGCGTCGGCTGCGCGCTAGTGCGAGCTCGGCAGCGGCAGAGTCACCGTTGCGCAGCGCCTCGTGCAGACTCACCAGCGCTTGGTCGAGCAACGAGAAGAGCGCCGTCGCTTCACCGCGTTCGCGCACGAGATCGAAACGGGGGATCAACGCTGTGATGAGCAGCGCCATGACCCCCCCGACGAGGCCGTC
>JBBQKE010000067.1:0-7452 GCA_038326585.1 Actinomycetales bacterium
CGTGATCGCGTGGGTCGCGTGGATTCTCGTCAACCCGCGCCAGGTCGGCCGGTTGCTGACGCTCCCGGTGCCCGCGCTCGCGCTCTTCGCGCCTCTCGTCATCGACCAGCTGGTGCGGGGCACGCCCCTCGGCCTGCTCGCTGATCCCGGCCTGCCGGCTGCGGCGGGCGCGAGCTCACCCACGGGGCTGCTGCTGGGCTGGCCCGATCTGCGCGTGCTGCTCACGCCGCTCGAGGCGCTGCTGCCGGGCATCGGTGAGGCCACGGTCGCGGGGCTGCCCGTCGTGGGGGTCGTGCTTGCACTGCTCCTGCTGCCGGTCGTGGTGCTCGCGCTGCTCGGTCTTGCTCTGCCCGACGGACGCCGCGGCATGGTGCCTCTTGCGCTTGCCGCCCTCGGTCTCGTGACAGCGTGGGCGATCTCGGGGCTCGCGGTCACGGTGTCGAGCGGGCAGCTCGTGCCCCTCGACGTCGGCCCGGCCCTCAGCCTCATGGCCCTCGGTCTCGTGCTCGCGGCCGCGATCGGGCTCGACGGCCTCGGCGCTCGACGCGGGCGGGCCGCGCCGTCGTCGGCCGATGATGCGCCCCGCCCGTTTCGGGTGGCTCGCGGGTCGCGGATGCTCGCCGCAGTGCTCGCCACGCTCGCCGTGCTGGCGGCCGCGGCCGTCGCGGCTCCGGCAGCGACCGCGGTGCTTGCCGGCGCCGCCGCCGTGCGGGCGGGGGAGCCGCGCACGCTGCCCGCCCTCGTCGCCGCCGAGGCGCTGGCCGACCCGGGGCTCGCGACGCTCGTCATCACTCCGCTCGAGGGCTCTGGTTCGACCACCTCTGTTGCAGCGCGCCTCGACCACGGCGCGGGCCGCACGCTGGCCGAGCAGCGCACCATGATCGCCACCGCCGGCTTGAGCGGCAGCGGGTTGCCGGGCACGGCCACGCAGGCGATCGGCATCTCGCTGCTCGACACGGCGCTCGTCGACTCTGCCGACGAACTGCCGCGCGGCGAGGCGACTTTCGGGCCCGGCGACGGCACCGACTCGGTCACCGAATCGCAGGCTCTTGCCGGCATCGTCGCCAACCTCGTCGCGCCCAGCGGCCGCGACCTGACCCCCGAGCTCGACGCGCTCGACGTGCGGTTCGTGCTGCTCGACACCCCGGCCGGTGACGCGGCGTCTGCCTCAAGCGCGGTCGTCGCCGCCCTCGACGGCAACGCGCAGCTCGCACCCGTCGGCGACACCGAGGCCGGCCGGCTCTACCGGGTGGTCGCCGACGACGAGAGCCGCGCGGCGGCGACACGTCGGCCCGCCACGACCCCGGTGATTCTCGGGGTGCAGCTGAGCATCCTGGCACTCACCCTCTTGCTCGCGGTGCCGACGAGTCTGCGTCCGCGCCGCCCGCGCGTCGACTCCGGCGTCGACGAGGGCCCCGCCGCGACCTTCGAGGCGGGTGACGACGATGACTGACCCGACAACGCCCGTTGAGCCGCCGCAGTCGCCCCCCACACCCGAGCCCGAAGCGCCAGCCGCACCCGCACAGCAGCCCAAGCCGCCCCGCGCCCCGCGCCGCCGCGCACGCGCCCTGCTCGCTGCGGGCGGCCGCGCATCCCTCGCCCTCATCGCGACCGCAGCCGCTGGTGCCCTCGCCCTCGGCGTCATGTTCGTGCCGAGCCCGGCGATCGCTCCCGTGCCGCTCGCCATCGCCGTGACCCCCGACCGCAGCGACCAGTCGCTCGTCTGCGCGGGTGCAGCGCTCGGTCTCACGCGCGGTGATGACCCCCAGGTGGCGGGCATCGCCTTGCCGCTGCGCCGCAGTGCGGGTGAGGGGCTCGTCGAATCGACCCTCGCCGAGAGCGACGCGCTCGACGGTGGCGCCACGGTTGTGACTCTGCCGCGCGAGGCTCCCGCCGAGGCGCTCGCGGCGAGCGAGACAGTGCGCCCGCAGACCGCCGACGTCGCCGGACTCGCCGCGGCCGAGTGCCTCACCCCTAGCCGCACGGCCTGGCTCGTCGGCGGCTCGACCACCGTGGGGCGCAGCACCTGGATCGTGCTCAGCAACTCTGGAGCGGTCGACGCCACCGTGAGCCTGCGCATCATCGCCGAGAACGGCCCCATCGAGGCGCCGGGCACGACCGGCATCATCGTGGCGGCGGGGGCACAGCGCGTGCTGCCCCTCAGCGGTATCGCCGTCAACGTCGAGTCGCCGGTCATCGAGGTCACGAGCGTGGGCGGGTCGGTTGCGGCGACACTGCAGCACTCGATCGTGCGCGGGCTCGACGCGAGCGGCATCAGCATCGTCACCCCCATCGAGTCGACGGCGACGCGCCACGTGATTCCGGCGCTGCCGGTCATCAACGGCCAGGCCGTTCTCGAGCGCAGCACGGCAGACGGCGGGGCCGACGCGCTGACAGCCCTGCGGATGCTCGTCCCGGGCGACACGGCCGCCGAAGTGACGGTGCGCCTCATCCCGGGCGGTGACGGCACTGGCCTTGCCCTGACCACCACGCTGGATGCGAAGACCGTCGTCGACTTGCCCTTCACCGACCTGCTCGACGGCGACTACACGGTCGTGGTCGACGCGAGCGAGCCGATCGTGGTGGCAGCTCGCACGAGCACCGCGGGCGCGGGCGGACTCGACCTCGAGTGGTTCACACCCGCCCCCGTGATCGAGGCCGGCGTCGAGGTTCTCGCCGCCGTCGCCCCCGTCGGCGCGGGGGTCACCGCCCGCCTGCACCTGTTCGCGCCCGAGGGCGAGGCAACGGTGACGATCGACGGCCGCACGGTGGTCGTGCCCGCTGACACCGGGGTCGTGCTCGGCACCCCGACGAACGCGGCCGTGCAGCTGAGCTCGACGGCACCCCTGCACGCGAGCGTGAGCTACCGGGGCGATGCCGCGCTCGCGGGCACGCGCATCCTGCCCCCGCCGCAGGCCGCCCGCCCGGTGACGGTGTTGCCCTACTAGCGGCTGCTACCAGTGGCGAAAGCGCTCGGGCGCGAGATCCCACGGGTTTTTGCCGATGAGCTCGCCGACGGCACGAAAGACGCAGCTTTCGACCATGAGGCGACGGTGCCAATCGTCGTCGCGGTGCAGTCGACTCATGCGTTCGATGGGGATGCGGTAGAGCACGACGAGACGCTCTTCGGCCACCACTCGCCAGCGAGCGACGCCCTGCACCTGGTTCGGCTGATCGGGCATCGGCATGACCTCGATGCGCAGTCGCGCCAGTTCAGCGGGCCACAGGTCGACGAGGTACTCGGCCGTCGACTGCACGGTCGTCTCGAAGAGGTCGCGGCGCGTGTGCGCGAGCGGCAGATGCGGCCCGGTGACGGGCGAGCGTCCGTGTCGGCCGTGCCGTGCCCGCGCTCGTGCGCTCGGATGCTGCCTGCTCGCTCGTGCCACGGTGCCAGCCTAACGCCGCCACGTCGGGCGTCCGCCGTATGCTGAAGGCACCATGATCGGTCGACCGTGCAGCAAGGTGGCGTGCAGTGAGGCGGCAGTGCGCACCCTCACCTACGTCTACGCCGACTCGATGGCGGTGCTGGGCCCGCTGAGCGCCCGGCCCGAGCCCCACAGCTACGACTTGTGCGACCGGCACAGCGATCGGTTGTCGGCCCCCAACGGCTGGCAGATCGTGCGCTACAGCGCACTGGGTGAGGTTGGGTAGGCGCGTTCTTTCGCGCTTGCGACTGCACGAGCGGTAGCGCCTGTAAAGCCCCGGCCGCACGGGGGCCCGACCGGTAGCCTGAGAACGTGACTACCGTTCCCGATCTCGCATCGTTCATCAAGGCCTACGACGTTCGCGGACTCGTCGGCACGCAGCTCACCGACGAGGTCGTCGAGGCGCTCGGCGCTGGCTTCGCCGACGAGATGCGCGGCGAGAGTGGCACCGCAGGGCTCGAGCTCGCTGTCGGCCACGACATGCGCGACAGCTCGCCGGGGTTCGCCGCCGCCTTCGCGCGGGGTGCGCAGGCGCGAGGCGCATCCGTCATCATGCTCGGGCTGTGCTCGACCGACCAGACCTACTTCGCGAGCGGCCACCTCGACGTGCCCGCCGCCATGTTCACCGCGAGCCACAACCCCGCGACCTACAACGGCATCAAGTTCTGCCGCGCCGGCGCCCAGGGCATCAGCCTCGACACCGGCCTCGGCAGCATTCGCGATCGCGCCCAGGCCTACCTCGAGGCGGGCTCGATCGCGGCGACGGATGCCCCCGGCGCGCTCTCGCACCGCGACGTGCTCGCCCCCTACGCCGCCTACCTGCGCGAGCTCGTCGATCTGAGCGCCGTGCGCCCCCTGCGTGTCGTGGTGGATGCCGGCAACGGCATGGGCGGGCTCACCGTGCCCGCGGTGCTCGGCACCGCCTCGGGGCTGCCCGCGCTGCCGCTCGAGATCATCCCGCTCTATTTCGAACTCGACGGCACGTTTCCGAACCACGAGGCCAACCCGCTCGAGCCTGCGAACCTCGTCGACCTGCAGAATGCCGTCGTCGAGCACGGCGCCGACCTGGGGCTCGCGTTCGACGGCGATGCCGATCGTTGCTTCGTGATCGACGAGATCGGCCAGCCCGTCACGCCGAGCGCCGTCGCGGCGATCGTGGCGCTGCGCGAGATCACCCG
The DNA here is from genome assembly GCA_038326585.1 of Actinomycetales bacterium. Classification (GTDB taxonomy): domain Bacteria; phylum Actinomycetota; class Actinomycetes; order Actinomycetales; family Microbacteriaceae; genus Microcella. The sequence goes on from JBBQKE010000067.1 coordinate 4,604, forward strand.
CGTGCGGTCGCAGGGCGAGACCGGCGAGATTCGCGTCGTGCACAACCTCATCACTTCGCGCACCGTGCCCGAGACGATCGAGGCCGCCGGTGCCGTGGCCGTGCGTACCAAGGTCGGGCACTCGCTCATCAAAGACGTCATGCACGCCACCGGCGCCATTTTCGGCGGCGAGCACTCGGCGCACTACTACTTTCGTGACTTCTGGGGCGCCGACAACGGCATGCTCGCGGCGATGCACCTTATCGCCCAGTTCGGCGAGTACGACGGGCCGCTCTCGGCCCTCGCTGCCGAGTTCACGCCCTACACAGCGAGCGGCGAGATCAACTCGACCGTCGACGACGTACCCGCCGCCTACGCCCGCATTCTCGAAGCGTTCCACGGGCGCGCGTCGATCGATGATCTCGACGGCCTGACCTTCTCGGGTGCAACCGACGACTCGTGGTGGTGGTTCAGCGTGCGCCCCTCGAACACTGAGCCCTTGCTGCGCCTAAACGCCGAGGCCGAGACCGCCGCGACGATGGCGACGATCCGCGACGAGGTGCTCGGGCTCATCCGCGCCTGAGTCGGCGCCGGATGATCACCTCCGCCACGAGGCTGTTGATCACGAAGCCCACGCCGACGAGCCAGGTCTCGCTCTCGACGGAGGTCTCGCCGCCGAGAATCGACCACACGATGAGCACGAGCGCCTGGGTTCCGCCGGTGACGGCGATCGCGTAGGCGCGCGTCATCCACGATCCGTGAGCGACGAATCTGCGCAGCGCGATCGCGGTCGTGGCCAGCACAAGAAACACGAGCATCGGCACGGCGAAGGCGATTCGCACCATCGCCAGAGCGAACTCGTCGTCGGGGCCGTAGTAGAAGGCTCCCAGCCCGATGCTCGCGAGCGCAGCGATGATCCCCGCCGGGATCAATACGCGACCGGCGCGGCGGTGCCACGCGCGGCGACCTCGGAGCGCGGGGGAGAACTGGAACGCGCCGAGGATGCAGTAGACGCTCATCGCCACGATGTGCGCCACGATCGCCACCGAGAGCAACGGTGACGGCGCGCTGGCGGGGTCGGTGCTCAGCTCTCCCAGTCGGAGGACGCCTCCCAGAATGGGGAGGGCGCTGAGCAGCAGCAGACCGACGACCGCCGGCCATCCGCTGCGTGCTCGGTGCGCACTGCCTCGCGGGGGGATCGCGGTCGACACCGTGCGCGTCGTTTCGGTCGTGGGCACGCGATCAGGCCGCGACAGTCTCGGCGGCCGAGACCGTGCGGGGCCAGGTCCAGGCCGAGCGCAGGATGAAGGCCAGCAGCAGCACCTCGATCCCCACGGTGAGGCCATAGAAGAAGACCCACTCCGCGGTTTCCCCGACCACATTGAAGACGGTGAAGGGGATGTACAGCGATGCGACGACGAGATTCGTGACGCGGTTCACCCGAGGGCGAAGCGTCATGGAGAGCACCACCATCAGGGCCGGCACCGCCAGTACGGCGATGAACGTGGTCAGGAGCATCGCGCTGACCTCGAACTCGAAGATGAATCCCGCCAGGATGTCGTCGAGCACGCCCGGCTTGTAGAAACCGATGATGTCGACGTAGGCGTACATAAACATGAAGCTCGTCCATGCAGCGGCGATCTTGGCTTGCGCGGGCATCGGCGAGTTTTCCAGCGTGCTCGAGGTGTTCGTTCGGGTGGTCATCGGTTGTTCTTTCGTGTCGGTGATGCGGAGTTGGGGCGGACGAGTGGTCGGGCGCGCACCAACCGCACGCCGGTCACAAGGAGCCACACGATCCAGGCGAAGAAGCCGGGCAGCCCCGCGAATAAGAGCGCCGAGCCGTCTGCGATCTCGAGGCTGACCACTCCGGCGGCGAGCAGCGAGCCGCCCGCGACCACGCCGAGCAGAAGCTGCCACTTCGGCGTCAGCCGACTCGTGTACGCCGCGACCGCAGCGCCGATGAAGGTGGCGCCGAGCGCCGGCAGCGCCAGCGCGAACGCCGCTGCGTGCAGCTGCCAGGCGAGCTCGAAGGTCGGGCTCGGCTCGGTGAGCTCGCCGACGGCCAGCACCGTTCCGATCCACATAACGCTGTAGAGCGCGTAGATCCCCGACAGCGTTGCGCCCGCGGCCACCGCGAGGCGCGACCAGACTGCGCCCACCCCCCCGCGAGCCCCGACGAGATTGTGGAGTCCGGCCAAGAACCCGAGCAGCAGCGCTATGTGCAACCCTTCCTGAGCGACCGCGATCGCGACCACGACCCGGTTCTGCGCGTGCCAGGTGAACACCTCGTCGATCGGGGTCCCGTAGCCGGGAGGTTCGGTCACCCCAAACATCACGTTTTGGAGCCCCATCGACACGGCGAGCGTGATTGCCAGCGCGCCCACAACCCGCATCGTCGTCGCGTCGGTCGGGGCTGCTGCCGCTGCCGGGCGTGCTCCGCCTTGCGATTGCCGTTCGAATACCACTGAAGCCTCCTCAGGTCAGAGCTGCGACTCTCGCGGCTCGTACACCGTACGTCGTACGCTGTACTATGGATCGTACGCTGTACGATTGTCAAATCGGTCGACAGAGCGAGGAGTTCCGTGTCTGCAACGAAAGACCGCCAGGCCGCGTCAGACGCGAGGCTCAGCAAGCAGCGAGTGGTGCTCGAGGCGATGCGGCTCGCCGACCACGAGGGGGTCGACGGCCTGAGCATGCGCCGCCTCGCCGGTGAGCTCGGCGCGGGTGCGATGTCGCTCTACCACTACGTCGCGAGCAGGGAGGAGCTGCTCGACGCGATGATCGACGTCGTCTTCGACGAGATCGAACTGCCGCCCGACGATGTCGATTGGCAGTCGGCGATGCGGCGGCAGGCGACATCTGCCCGACAG